>DASTNC010000016.1:0-2312 GCA_035721225.1 Pseudolysinimonas sp. | reverse complement strand
GCGTCCAGTCCGGCTCGACCCTCATGGACCCCAACCGGTTCAAGTTCGACGCCGACGACTTCTACCTCAAGTCCGCCCAGGAGATGCGCCACCTGTGGCGCGAGCTGCCCGAGGCGTGCGACAACACGCTGCTCATCGCCGAGCGCTGCGAGGTCTCCTTCACCGAGGGGGAGGGCCGGTTCATGCCGCGCTTCCCGGTGCCCGAGGGTGAGACGGAGGAGTCCTGGTTCATCAAGGAGGTCAACAGGGGGTTGCACGAGCGCTACCCGGACGGCATTTCCGACGAGGTGCGCGCTCGCGCCGACTACGAGATCGGCATCGTCGCCCAGATGGGCTTCCCCGGCTACTTCCTGGTGGTCGCCGACTTCATCAACTGGTCCAAGCGCAACGGCATCCGGGTCGGCCCGGGCCGCGGTTCCGGCGCCGGCTCGATGGCGGCGTACGCCATGCGCATCACGGACCTCGACCCCATCCGGCACGGTCTCATCTTCGAGAGGTTCCTCAACCCCGACCGCGTCTCCATGCCCGACTTCGACGTCGACTTCGACGACCGCCGCCGCGGCGAGGTCATCCGCTACGTCACGGAGAAGTACGGCGACGAGCGCGTGGCGCAGATCGTCACGTTCGGCACCATCAAGGCCAAGCAGGCGCTGAAGGACTCCTCCCGGGTGCTCGGGTTCCCGTTCGGCATGGGGGAGAAGCTCACCAAGGCGATGCCGCCGCCCGTCATGGGCAAGGACATTCCCCTCACCGGCATCTTCGACAAGGATCACCCCCGCTACAAGGAGGCCGTCGACATCCGGGCGGTCGTCGAGAGCGACCCGGATGCCCGCACCGTGTTCGACACGGCGCTCGGCATCGAGAACCTCAAGCGGCAGTGGGGCGTGCACGCGGCCGGCGTGATCATGTCCAGCGACCCGCTGATCGACATCATCCCGATCATGAAGCGGGAGCAGGACGGGCAGATCGTCACGCAGTTCGACTACCCGGCATCCGAGGCGCTCGGCCTCATCAAGATGGACTTCCTCGGGCTGCGCAACCTCACCATCATCAACGACGCGCTGGACAACATCGAGTCGAACCGCGGGTTCCGGCCTGTGCTCGAGGAGCTCGAGCTCGACGACAGGGCCGCGTACGACCTGCTCTCGCGGGGCGACACGCTGGGCGTGTTCCAGCTCGACGGCGGGCCGATGCGGTCGCTGCTGCGCCTGATGAAGCCGGACAACTTCGAGGACATCTCCGCGCTCATCGCGCTGTACCGGCCCGGCCCGATGGGCGCGAACTCGCACATCAACTACGCCCTGCGGAAGAACGGGCAGCAGGAGATCACGCCGATCCACGCCGAACTGGCCGAGCCTCTCGCGGACATCCTGGACACCACGTACGGGCTGATCATCTACCAGGAGCAGGTGATGGCGATCGCGCAGAAGGTGGCCGGGTTCTCCCTCGGCCAGGCGGACATCCTGCGCCGCGCGATGGGCAAGAAGAAGAAGTCGGAGCTGGACAAGCAGTACGCGGGCTTCGAGGCCGGCATGAAGCAGAACGGCTACTCGGATGCCGCGATCAAGACCCTGTGGGACATCCTGCTGCCGTTCTCCGACTACGCGTTCAACAAGGCGCACTCCGCCGCGTACGGCGTGATCTCGTACTGGACCGCGTACCTGAAGGCGCACTTCCCCGCCGAGTACATGGCCGCGCTGCTGACGAGCGTGGGCGACTCCAAGGACAAGATGGCCATCTACCTCAACGAGTGCCGGCGGATGGGCATCAAGGTGCTGCCGCCCGACGTCAACGAGTCGATCGGGTTCTTCGCCGCCGTCGGGGAGGACATCCGGTTCGGTCTCGGCGCGGTGCGCAACGTCGGCATGAACGTGGTGGACGGCATCCGCGCCGCCCGCGAGCAGAAGGGACGCTTCGAGTCGTTCCACGACTTTCTGCGCAAGGTGCCGATCCACGTGGCGAACAAGCGCACCGTGGAATCGCTGGCCAAGGCGGGGGCGTTCGACTCGCTGGGCGCCACGCGCAGGGCGATCGTCGAGATCCACGAGGATGCCGTCGAGGCCGCGGTGAGCGAGAAGCGCGCGGAGGCCAACGGGCAGGTCGGCTTCGACTTCGACAGCCTCTGGGACGAGCCCCAGGCCGCGCAGCAGGTGCCGGCCAGGCCGGAATGGGCCAAGCGCGACAAGCTCGCGTTCGAACGCGAGATGCTCGGGCTGTACGTGTCCGACCATCCGCTGTTCGGGCTCGAGCACGTCCTGGGCGCGGCGGCCGACGACTCGATCGCCAACGTGATGGCCGAGGCGAGCGAGGAG
>DASTNC010000015.1:0-10961 GCA_035721225.1 Pseudolysinimonas sp. | reverse complement strand
GTCTCGGGCAGCGCGACGATGTCGGCGTGCTGGGCGATGGCGAGTTTCGCGATCTCGGCGGTGCCGGGGGAGTCGCCGAGGGTATTCCAGCCGAGCACGGTGAGGTCGGCGGCGGCCTTCGTCTGGAACCCGGGCGGGGTGGCGCCGCGCGTGGCCAGCACCGCGGCGTTCACTCCGACGAAGGTCAGGAGCAGCAGCGCGATGCTGGCGGCGAGCCGCCGCACTCGCCTCGAGATCAGGGCGATCAGCAGCAGGGCGACGACGCCGGCCGCCGCGGCCAGAGCGGCCAGGCCCCGCAGCGAGACGACCTGGGCGATGACGGGCTGCCGTTCGAGCGCGAACAACTGCGGCCACACGGCGATGAGGAGCGCGGCGGCGACGATCACGACGATCGCCGCCGCAAGGAAGCGTCGGGTCATGGCTCGAAGAGCCTAGCCGGTGTCTCTAGGCGCACGGCCATACGATGAGAGGATGTCCGGACCGATCGATCTGCACGCGCACAGCAGCGTCTCCGACGGCACCGAGACGCCCGCGCAACTCGTCGGCGCGGCGGTCGTCGCCGGGCTCGACGTGATCGCGATCACCGACCACGACTCCACATCGGGGTGGGGCGAGGCGTTCGATGCCGCGCGGGGCACCGGCATCACCGTGCTGCCCGGCCTCGAGTTGAGCACTCAGCTGCGGTATGCGAGCGTGCACGTGCTCGGCTATCTGGTCGACCCGACCAACCCGGCGCTGGTCGCGGCGACCGCCGAGATCCGCGAGGAGCGCCTGCACCGCGCCGAGACGATGGTGTCACGCATCGTCAAGGACTACCCGGAGCTGAGCTGGGATGACGTGCTCGCCCAGACCACGCCGGGTGCGACGGTCGGGCGCCCGCACATCGCCGATGCCCTGGTGGCTCGCGGCTACGTGGTCGACCGCAGCGCGGCGTTCCAGAGCATCCTGCATTGGCAGGGCGGCTACTACCAGCCGCATCAGGCGCCCGAGCCCGTCGTCGGCGTGCGGCTGATCGCGGAGGCGGGCGGCGTGCCGGTGATCGCGCATCCTGGCGCACGTGGCCCTGAGCGGCTGCTGAACGACGAGCGACTGCGCGCGCTGGTCGATGCGGGACTGTTCGGCCTCGAGGTCCACCACCGCGACAACGTGCAGGGCAGCCCCGAGAAATGGGCGGAGACCGCGAAGAGGTTCGGACTCGTCACCACCGGATCCAGCGACTACCACGGCGACGGCAAGCCGAACAGGCTGGCCGAGAACACCACGAGCCGCGAGGTCTACGAGCAGATCGTCGCCCAGGGCACGGGCGCGGTGCCGTTCCGGGGCTGACGGCGCGCGAAACTTCTGCTCGCTGCCGCGTCATCGTTCGGCGCACTCGCCGTCGCTTGTCGTACCCAGCCCGAATGATCATGCGCGGGGCGGATCTCGCCCGGCGCGATCGCGTCGACGCCGGGCGCTCCGTGGGCGCTTCGGGTCGGGGAGCGGGAGCGCCCACCTTCATGCCCGAACAGAATCCGGCGTGCGGCCGATCCGATCCGCAGGAACGCTAGGCGGCGGGAGGAGTCGACGCGCCGCCCGCTCCGCCGGTGCGTCGACGGGTGCGGCGACGGCGGGTCGGCGCCGTGCCGTCGTGGGTGCCGCCGCCCGCCTCGCGGTGCGCCGGATTGCCCTCGACGTGCGAGGCGCCCGAGCCGCCGGACGAGCCCGAGCCGCCGCGGGTGCGCTGACGCGCCGGCCGCGAGTCGCCGCCGCTGGAACCTGAACGCGAACCTGAGCCGGACCCGCGCTCGCCGGTCGTGCCCGCCGTGCGGGCGCGCGGTTCGTGCACGATGGTCGACGCGCGCAATCGCCCCTTCACGTCCGTCGGGATGTCCAAGTCGGTGTACAGGTGCGGCGACGAGGAGTAGGTCTCGACCGGCTCGGCCGGTCCGAACTGCAGACCGCGGTGGATGAGGCCCCACTTGTGCAGGTCGTCCCAGTCGACGAACGTCACCGCGATGCCGGTCTTGCCGGCGCGTCCGGTGCGGCCCGCGCGGTGCAGGTAGGTGTCGGGGTCGTCGGGCACGGTGTGGTTGATCACGTGCGTGACGTCGTTGACGTCGATGCCGCGCGCCGCGACATCCGTGGCGATCAGGATGTCTTTCTTACCGGCCTTGAACGCGGCCATGGCGCGCTCGCGCTGCTCCTGGTTGAGGTCGCCGTGCACGGCGGCCGCGTTGAAACCGCGGTCGTTGAGCTCTTCGACGAGCTTGGCGGCGGCGCGCTTGGTGCGGGTGAACACGACGGTCTTGCCGCGGCCCTCCGACTGCAGGATGCGCGCGATGATCTCGTCTTTGTCGAGCGAATGGGCCCGGTAGATGACGTGCTTGATGTTCGCCTGGGTGAGGCCCTCATCCGGATCGGTCGCCCGGATGTGGATCGGCTTGTTCATGAAGCGGCGGGCCAGCGCCACGACCGGGCCGGGCATCGTCGCCGAGAACAGCATGGTGTGGCGGGTGCCCTCGGTCTGGGCGAACAGCTTCTCGACATCGGGCAGGAAGCCCAGGTCGAGCATCTTGTCGGCCTCGTCGAGCACCATCACTCGGACGTTCTTGAGGCTGAGCAGGCGCTGACCGGCGAGGTCGAGCAGACGGCCGGGGGTGCCGACCACGATCTGCGCACCGGCCTTGAGCTGTTCCACCTGGCCCTCGTAGGCCTTGCCGCCGTAGATGGCGACGATCTTGGTGTCACGGTTGGATGCCGCGATCTCGAGGTCTTCTGCCACCTGAACGCACAACTCGCGGGTCGGCACGACGACGAGCGCCTGGACGCCCGGCTCGGGGTGCAGGCCGAGGGCCTGGATGAGGGGGAGGCCGAAGCCGAAGGTCTTGCCCGTTCCGGTCTTGGCCTGACCGATGATGTCCTGCCCGTCGAGGGCGAGCGGGATGGTCTGCGTCTGGATCGGGAAGGGTTCGAGGATCCCCTTCGCAGCGAGGGCGTCGACCATGTCCTGGTCGATGTTGAGATCGGTGAAAGTCACAAAAAAGCCTGTCTGAAGGAGAGAAACCTTATTCTACCGGGCCGCGGGGTCTGCGGCCGGGCAGCCGTTAGTCTGGAGCCGTGCCCAGCCTGTTCCGGCGCCTCTTCGGGCGCGGTCGTCGCCCGCGTCCGCTCGCGCCGCGCGTTCCTCCGCGGTCGGAGGCGATCGCCGTCGCCCGCGTCGAACTCGCCGATCTCACGCCGCCGCCTCGGGTCTACCTGGGCCAGCTCGCCTATCTCACGCTGATCCTGTTCGAGAACCTCAGTCGTGCCGTCGCCCTGGCCCCGACCACCGAGGCCAAGACCAGTCTGAGCCGGGCCACAGCCGAGGTGCTCGAGGCGCACGAGGCGCTGATCGCCGAGCTCGAAGACGCCGGACTCGACCCGGTGGCCGCGATGGACCCGTTCCGCGCCGAGCTCGACGACTTCCGCCGGCGCACCCAGGGCGCCGACTGGCCAGAGACCCTGGTCACCTGCTACCTGACCGGTGGATTCCTGACCGACTTCTTCGCCGGGCTCGCGGCCGGGCTGCCCGACGCCTTGGGCGAGCGGGTGTCGGCGCTGCTCGACATCGACAAAGGGCAAGGCGTGCTGGTCGCCGAACTGCGCACCGCGATCGACGCGAGCGCGCGGCTCGCCTCGCGGCTGGCGATGTGGGGGCGCCGCCTGGTCGGCGACACCATGCTGGTGGCGCGGTCATCCCTTGCGATCGGGGGAGAACTGCCCGGCGAGGAGCGCATCGAGCCGGTCTTCACCGAGCTGATCTCGGCGCACACCCGTCGGATGGATGTGCTCGGCCTGACCGCCTGACTAGGCGCGCCCGCCCGACAGGCGGTGCAGTCGCTGCTCGTCGGCGATCTTGCGGCCGCGGGGCAGGAGCAGCCCGACCAGCAGGGAGACCACGGCCGCCGCACCCAGCGAGACGAGCCAGATCCATCCGCCATCGAGCTTGAGACCCGCCCAGACCGACGCGGACCAGCCGACGCAGGTCGTCGCCCCGCCGATGGCGGGCAGCAGGAACAGGCCGGTCAGGTGCCGACCCGGCAGCACGTAGTGCAGGATCAGTCCGATGAAGGCGCCGATGACCCCCGCATAGATGAGTTGTTCCACGGCGTCAGTCTAGAAGTGTTCGCGACGAGGCTCAGGCGAAGAAGCCGACGCGACCGCGCTCTTCGCCGCCCATCTCGAGGTACGAGAACGAGACCACGGGGACGATGTAGAGTCGGCCCTTCTCATCGGTCAGCTTGATGAACTTGGCGTCGGCCTCGAGCGCGGCCGAGACGATCTTCTCGACCTCTGCCGGGGTCTGCGACGACTCGATGTTGAGCTCGCGGGGGCTGTTGGCGATACCGATGCGAATGTCCACATAGGGAGAGTACGGGATGCTCCGCGCGCCGGGCGGCGCGGTTCACCCACAGCAGAACGAGCACTCTCTGCGGGGTCGCCTGCTGGCCCACGGACGGGCCGTCTGCGGGCTCGTCAGTACCGCCCGCTACGGTGGGCGCATGAGTGCGATCCGGTTCGAGCGCGGGGCCTCGGCCGCCTCCGAACCGCTCGTTCTCGATCCGGGCCAGCAAGCCGTCGTCGACCTTCCGGATGCGGCATCGGCCGCCGTGCTCGGGGCGCCGGGCTCCGGCAAGACGACCACCATCGTCGAGCTGGTCGCCGACCGGATCGACCGCAGGGGATGGTCGCCCGATTCCCTGCTCGTTCTCGCGTCGTCGCGCGCCGCGGCGACCCGGGTGCGCGACCACCTGGCCCTCCGCGTCGGCGCGCCCACCAGCGGGCCGCTGGCCCGCACCGTGACGTCGCTCGCGTTCGAACTGGTCGGCGCGGCCGCCAAGGCGGCCGGGGTGGAGCCGCCGCGACTGGTGACGGCCGCCGAGCAGGATGCCGACATCGCGGCGATCCTCGACGGGCACCTCGACGGGCACCTCACCGGTGCCGAGGGCGAGCGAGGGTCCGGCCCGGCATGGCCCGAACCGCTCGACCCGGCAGTCCGGCGGCTGCGCGGCTTCCGCACCGAGCTGCGCGAACTGATGGCCCGAGCCACCGAGTACGACGTGGATCCGGCGCGGCTGCGCGACCTGGGTCGCCGCACCGGCCGCCCGGCGTGGGTGGCCGCGGCGGATTTCATCGAGGAATACCTGGGCATCGTCGCATCCAGCCGCACGAGTCAACTCGACCCCGCCGAGCTGGCCCGCTTCGCCGTGACGGCGATCCGCCTGGGCGGTCAGGACCTCGGCGCAGAGGGCGACCGGGTCGCGTCGCTGCGACTCGTGATCGTCGACGACCTTCAGGAGGCGACGGAGTCCACCCTGGCGCTGCTGCGGGCGCTGCGCGAGCGCGGCGTCGCGGTCATCGCCTTCGGCGATCCGGATGTCGCCACCAATGCCTTCCGCGGCGGTGAGCCCGATGCGCTCGGCCGGCTCAGCGCGGTGCTCGGCGACCCGCTGCTCGAGCAGCTCGTGCTGCCGATCGTGCACCGTCAGCCCGCCGCGCTGCGCGCCCTCACCACGGCGGTGATCGTCGAAGGGCGGCTCGGCACCGCCGCCGCCGGACGGCAACGGCAGGCGCAGGCGGCGGATGCCAACTCACCCGCCGCCCCGTCACCGGCCGCCCCGTCACCGGCCGCCCCGCCGCTGGCGCGCATCGAGGCGACCAGCCCGGCGCGCGAGTGGGCGGCGATCGCCCGGGTGCTGCGGGAGGAGCACCTCGACCGCGACGTCCCGTGGAGCGAACTGGCCGTGATCGTGCGCAGCAGTGCGCACGCGCCGGGGATCGCGCGCGCTCTGGCGCTCGCCGAGGTTCCGACCCGAACCGCGAGCGGCGGAGTCGCGCTGCGCGACGAGACGGCGGCTCGCGGGCTGCTGACCCTGGTCGAGCTCGGGGTGGGCCGCAGCGAGCTCACGGCCGAGTTGGCGACCGAACTGCTGCTGTCGCCCTACGGCGCGCTCGACGCCCTCGGACTGCGCCGGCTGCGCCTCTCGTTGCGCGCCGAAGAGCTCGCCGGCGGTGGATCGCGCACCAGCGACGCGCTGCTGGTCGAAGCGCTGAGCGCCCCTGGCCGATTCGCCACCATCGACAGCAGGCCCGCCCGTCAGGCCGAGCGCCTGGCTGAGACCCTCGCCGAGCTGCGCGCCAGCGAGGGCACCATCGAAGACCTGCTCTGGCTCGCCTGGGATCGCAGCCGGCTGGCCAAGCCCTGGCACGACCAGGCGCTGGGTAGCGGCCCGGTCGCCGCCGAGGCCGACCGCAACCTGGATGCCGTGGTCGCCCTCTTCACCGCGGCGAAGCGCTTCGCCGAGCGCCGCCCCGACGCGCCGGCGTTCGAGTTCTTGAGCGAGGTGCTCGACGCGGAGGTCCCCGAAGACGTGCTGACCCCTCGGCGCACGGCTCACGCTGTGCTGGTGACGACGCCGTCCGGCGCCGTCGGCCTCGAGTTCCGCACGGTCGTGGTTGCGGCGCTGCAAGACGGCGTGTGGCCCAACCTGCGTGCGCGCGGCTCGCTGCTCGAGCCGCAGAACCTGCTGCGCGCGCTGCACTCCTCGGGCGAGGGCGCCAACCGCGACGCAGCAGAACGAGCCATCGACGACCGCAAGCTCGTGCTCGACGACGAACTGCGCATGTTCGCGCTGGCCGTTTCGCGCGCCCGCGAGCGCGTCGTGCTGGCGGCGGTGGCCAACGACGACGAGCAACGCAGCGTCTTCTTCTCGCTGCTGCCCGCCGACACCCCCCTCATCGATTCGGCGACCAGGCCGCCCCTGTCGTTGCGCGGCTTCACCGGACGGCTGCGCCGCACCCTGGCCGACCCGAGGTCGAACCGCGCGGAGGCCGCGGCCGCGGCCGCTTCGCTCGCCGAGCTGGCGCGGCTCGGGCTGCCGGGCGCGAGCCCTGACGACTGGCACGGCCTCGAGCCGATCTCGTCGACCGGTCCGCTGTTCGAGGGCAGCAGCATCCCGGTGTCGCCGTCGCGGATGGAACGCCTCGAGGAGTCGCCGCTCGACTGGTTCCTCGAGACCATGGCCGGGGGCGACTCCGGCGTCGTCGCCGGAGTCGGAACGATCCTGCACTGGGCGATGGAGACCACCGACGATCCGGTGGTCGACACGCTGTGGAGCGCGGTCGAGTCGCGCTGGGGCGAGCTGGTCTTCGAGTCGCCGTGGCTGGCTCAGCGGCAGAAGCAGTTGGCGCGTGGTTTCACCGAGGCGCTCGCCGAGTACCTGGCCGACTTCCGGCGCGAGGGCAAGACCCTCGTGGCGGCCGAGGGGCGGTTCGCGCTCGAATACGGCGAGCTCGAAGGTGCCGAGCCCCGAGACGATGGGTCGCCGAGACCACAGATCGTGGTCAACGGCTCCATCGACCGCGTCGAGCGCGGCCCGGATGGCGAGGTGGTGATCGTCGACCTCAAGACCGGGCGGCCGATCACCTCGCCCGCGACGATCGCCGCGCATCCCCAGCTCGGCGCGTACCAGCTGGCCTATGCCGAGGGGAAGTTCGACGAGGCCCTTGCCGAGCACGGCGACCACGCGCCGGGCGGCGCCAAGCTGCTCTACGTGCGCGAGGGCAAAGACGGCAGGCGGTACCGCAACGGGCACCAGGCGCCCCTGGATGCCGAGGGTCTCGAGGCCGTGCGGGAACGGATCCGGCAGGCCGCCGTGCTGATCGCGGCCGCCGAGTTCGAGGGCCGGCTCGAGCTGGAGCAGTACGGCGGCTCGGGCACCATCCCGCGGTTGCGGCTGCACCGGGTGCGGGCGGTGTCCAGTGACTGAGGCATTCTCGGCCCTCGACATCGCGCGTGCGTTGGAGCTGCCCGAGCCGACCGAGCAGCAGCAGGCGGTCATCGAGGCGCCGCTCGCCCCCGCGCTCGTCGTCGCCGGGGCCGGCAGCGGCAAGACCGAGACGATGGCGAACCGCGTGCTCTGGCTGCTGGCCAACGGGCACGTGAAGCCGAGCCAAGTGCTCGGCCTCACCTTCACGCGCAAGGCGGCGGGCGAGCTGCTGGTGCGCATTCGCCGTCGCATCGAGCAGCTGGCCGCGGCCGGGCTCACCGCCGACGATCACGATCCCTTCCAGGCGCCGTCGGTGTCGACCTATAACTCGTTCGCCAACGCGATCTTCCGCGACAACGCGATCCTGGTCGGCCGCGAAGGCGACGGCGCCGTACTGGGCGATGCCGGTGCGTGGCAGCTGGCCCGGGCGACGGTCACGCGGTCGCGCGACGATCGCCTGCCAGGCCTCGACAAGAACCTCGACCCGGTGACCAATGCGGTGCTGGGGCTGAGTCGGGCGATCGCCGAGAACATCGCCGAGCCCGAAGAAGTGCGTCGCTTCGCCCGGCGCTTCGCCGCGATCGGCGAGCTGCCCCCGGGCGGTCGGGGCGCATACGCCGCGGTCGACGGCATGGTCTCGGCGGTTGCCGCGCTCGAGGTGCTCGTCGACCTGGTCGGCGAGTACGAGGCGGCCAAGCTCACCCGCAGCGCCGTCGAGTACTCCGATCAGGTCGCGCTCGCGCTGAAGATCCTGCACAAGCAGCCGGTGGTCGCGGCCGAGCTCCGCGACCGCTACCGCGTGGTGCTTCTCGACGAGTACCAAGACACCTCGGTGGTGCAGACCTGGCTGCTGGCCGAGCTGTTCGCCGGGCATCCGGTCATGGCGGTGGGCGACCCCAACCAGTCGATCTATGGATGGCGCGGCGCCTCGGCCTCGAACCTCGAGCAGTTCGGGTCGCAGTTCGGGGCGGTCGGGCGGCCGTTCGCGCTCTCGACCAGTTGGCGGAACGGCCACCGCATCCTCGACGCCGCGAACACCCTCGTCGCGCCGCTGTCGCAGGTCTCGCGGGTCCCGGTCGAGAAACTGGCCGCGGGCCCGAAGGCGACCGCGGTGCCGGTGGCGATCCGGTTCGAGGAGCATCTCGAGGCCGAGGCCGACGCGGTGGCGCGGTGGTTCGCCGAGCGGCTGCGCGTGCCGCAACCTCCTTCGGCAGCTCTGCTGTTCCGGGCCCGAAAGACTCAGCCGTACTTTCTGCGCGCGCTGCGCGCGCACGGCGTGAAGTACCACGTGCTCGGCATCGGCGGGCTGCTGGCCGAGCCCGAGATCGCCGACCTGGTGTCGATGCTGTCGGTGCTGAGCGATCCCGGTGCCGGTCTGGAGCTGATCCGGGTGCTGGCCGGCTCGCGCTGGCGCATCGGCGTGCACGACCTGCACGCGCTCAACCGGCTGGCCTCCTGGCTGCGCGACCGAGACCACGCCCAGCAGGTCTACGCCGACGAGGTGAAGGAGCGGATGCGCTCCAGCCTGACCGAGGGCGAGGGCGGCTCGATCGTCGACGCGCTCGATTTTCTCGCCAGCGCCCGCGACGGGCACACCGCCCTCGCGCACTTCAGCGAGGTCGGCCTCGCGCGACTGAAGGATGCCGGACAGGTGATCGCGAGACTGCGCGCCCGCGCCGCCCTCTCGCTTCCCGACCTGGTCTCGCTGGTCGAACAGGAACTCCGCCTCGACATCGAGGTGGTCGCCAATGAGGATCGTCCGCTCGGCGGCGCCCCGATGGAGGCGCTGTTCGACGCGATCGACGGCTACCTCGCCCTGGATGACGCGAGCACCCGGGTGGGCTCCGAGCTGAACGGATTCCTCGCCTGGCTGCGCGCGGCCGAGGAGCGCGAAGACCTGTCGCCGCGCCCCGAGGATCCCGAGCCGGGCACGGTGCAGATCCTCACGATCCACGGGGCCAAGGGTCTCGAGTGGGATCTGGTCGCGGTGCCCAGGATGGTCGCCGACGAGTTGCCGATGAAGCCGATCGACGGCACGAACGGCTGGCTGGCGTTCGGGCAGCTGCCCTGGCCGTTCCGCGGCGACGCCGCCGACCTGCCGGTCTATGCCTGGGAGTCGGCGACCACGCGCAAGGAGCTGCTCGACAACCGCGACACCTTCAAGGCCGCGGTCGGGCAGCGCGCGCACGACGAGGAGCGGCGCCTCGCCTACGTGGCCGTGACGAGGGCCCGGCACGAGCTGCTGCTGAGCGGTGCGTTCTGGGCGACCCAGAAGGCGTTCCGCGAACCGAGCGCGTTCCTGCGCGAGCTGGCGATGGCCGGCGTGATCGACGAGCTGCCCGCGGCGCCGCAGAACCTCGACAACCCGCTCGGCGACGACCTGGAGTGGATCACCTGGCCGATGGACCCGCTCGGCCGGCGCCGCCCGGCGGTCGAGGCGGCGGCGGCAGCCGTCCGGGCAGCGCAGCCCGCGATCGGCGGGCCGTGGGCCCATGAGCTCGAGTTGCTCCTCACCGAGCGGGCCAGACGCCTGGCAGGCGCGGGGGCGGTGGCGCTGCCGACACGCGTGCCGGCATCCCGCTTCAAAGACTTCGTCACCGACCCGGATGCCGTGGCCTCGTCGCTGCTGCGCCCGATGCCCGAGAAGCCGTTCAAGGCGACGCGGCTGGGCACGCTGTTCCACTCGTGGGTCGAGAACCGCTACGGCCTCGGGGCCGGATCTGACGAGTTGGATGCGCCGGCTCTCGAGCTGGACGACGAGGGCGACGGCGTCGAGGCGGCCGACCTCGCGAGACTGCGCGCGACCTTCGAGGCCTCGGAGTGGGCGGGTCGGCGCCCGATCGAGGTGGAGCGCGAGATCCACCTGCCCTTCGACGACCGCATCGTGATCTGCAAGATCGACGCGATCTACGCGCTGCCGGCCGGCGACGATGGCGTGCCCCGGTTCGAAGTCGTCGACTGGAAGACCGGCAAGGCGCCGAAGGATGATGACGACCTCGAGCGCAAGACCCTGCAGCTGGCGCTGTACCGGCTGGCCTATGCGAAGTGGGCGCGCATCGACCCGAGCCGGATCAGCGCGGCCTTCTACTTCGTGGCTGATGACCGGGTGATCCGGCCCGAGCACATCGACGACGAGGCCGAGCTGCTGGCGCGGTGGCGCGCGGCGTTCGAGGG
>DASTNC010000014.1:0-7439 GCA_035721225.1 Pseudolysinimonas sp. | reverse complement strand
CGGATCGCGAGTGCCGGCGGGTACATGGGCGACGGCCTCAGCACCACGAATCTGGCGGGCCGCACCCTGGCCGATCTGCTCACCGGCGCCGACACCGAACTCACCCGCCTGCCGTGGGTGAAACATCGCTCCCCCTCGTGGGAGGTCGAGCCGCTGCGATTCGCCGGCGCCAACGCCGGGATGACCGCGATGGCAATCGCCGATGCCGAGGAGCGGATCACCGGCCGTCGCTCCGTCGCCGCCCGGATCCTGGGGCCGCTGGTCGGGCACTGAACGTGTGCTGACAGGGCTCGACTCGGCGAGCGTGGGGCTCTAGCTTCGAGGCATGACATCAGCTCAGTCCTCTTCGGTGCCGGCCCCCGACCACCCGTCGCATGCGCGCTCGGTGCTCGCGCTCGTGGCCTTTCTCGCCATCTCGTTCGGGGTGGCCGCGCTGGGAGCGCTGTCGACCATCCAGAACGTGGACGGCTGGTACGCCCACGCTGACCGCGCGTTCTGGACCCCGCCCAACGCGGTGTTCGGCCCGATCTGGACGGTGCTCTACACCCTCATGTCGGTCGCGGCGTGGCTGGTCTGGCGGGAGCGCGGCGCGCGCGACGTGCGGCCGGCGCTCATGGCCTATGTGGTGCAACTGGTGCTCAACTCGCTGTGGACGCCGATCTTCTTCGGCCTCTACCCCGCGACCGGCGTCTCGGCACTGTGGATCGCGCTGGTGATCATCATCGCCATCGACGGCATGGTGCTCGTCACCATGCTGCGCTTCTGGGCTGTCCGGCGCCTCGCGGCGCTGCTGCTCATCCCCTACTGGGCGTGGGTGCTCTACGCGACGACGCTGAACGCCTACCTCGCGATCAAGAATTAGCTGACAAGTCACCGGAATCGGGAATGCGCAGGTCTCCGACCTGCTTGATAGGTGACATGACAACTAATCTCGCCTCCCGTTCCGACTACCGCGTCGGGACCTGGAAGCTCGACCCCGCCCACTCCGAACTCTCCTTCTGGGTGCGCCACCTCAAGATCAGCAAGGTGCGCGGCACCTTCGAGCGCTTCGACGTGACCGTGATCACGCCCGAGGATCCGAGCAAGATCAGCATCGAGGCATCCATCGACGTCTCATCGGTCAACACCGGACAGGATGCCCGCGACAACCACCTGCGCTCGAGCGACTTCTTCCTGGTGGAGCAGCACCCGCACATGCTGTTCCGCTCGACCGGCATCCGGGTCGACGGCGACGATTTCACCCTTGACGGCGAGCTCACGCTGCGCGGCGTGACGCAACCGGTGACCCTCACGGGAGAGTTCGGCGGCGTGATCACCGACGACTCCGGCCGCACGAAGGCGGGCGCGTCCGCCTCGACGACGATCAACCGGCAGGACTTCGGCGTCAGCTGGAACGCGGCACTCGAGGCCGGCGGATTCACGCTCGGCGACGACGTCACGATCACGATCGACCTGCAGGTCGACCTGCAGCAGGCCGAGGACGCTGCGGCCGCCTAGAGCCCGGATGCCGCGGGGCGCGCTGCGCTCAGCTCAGCGGGAACAGCCCCTCGATCTCCTCCGCCTCGGCGGGTGATGGCCGCCAGCCGGATCCCGCCGAGGCGTTCTGCGTGATCTGCTCGGGCTTGGTCGCGCCGGCGATCACGCTGGTGAGACCGGGACGCGAGAGCAGCCAGCCGAACGTCGCCTCGAGCATCGAGATGCCGCGCGCCGCGCAGAAGGCCGCGTAGGCCTCCATCTCGTTCCAGGGCGCGTCGTCGGCCACGTGCGGCCGGGTGCGCGAGATGCGCGAGTCGGCCGGCCGCTCGCTGCGGGTGAACTTGCCGGTGAACAGCCCGTTCGCCAGGGGGAAGAACGGCAGGAATCCCAGACGCGCCGCCCGCACGGCGGGCAGGATGTCGACCTCGACCGACCGGGCGAGCAGGTTGTACTCGTTCTGCGCCGAGATGAATCGCGCGGTGCCCCGTCGTTCGGCCACGGCATCCGCCTCAGCGATCTGTTCGGCAGTGAAGTTCGAATTGCCGATCTCGAGCACCTTGCCCTCTCGCACCAGCTCGTCGAGCGCACCCAGTGTCTCGTCGATGGGCACCGATGGGTCCGGGGTGTGCTGCTGGTACAGGTCGATGCGGTCAGTGCCGAGCCGGCGCAGCGATCCTTCGACCGCCGCACGGATGTAGTCGCGCGATCCCTTGCGCCCCGGGAGCGGAGAGGGGAACTCGGTGTGGCCGAACTTGGTGGCGATGACGAGCTGATCCCGCGAGCCCTTGATGGCTGCGCCCAGGCGCGTCTCGCTGAGCCCGTACTCGGCACCGTAGATGTCGGCCGTGTCGAAGAAGGTGACGCCGGCCTCGATCGCCGCGCCCACCACGGCGTTCGAGCCCTTCTGGTCTTCGCTCGCCGTGCCGAGCCTGCCCAGGTTGTTGCAGCCGAGTCCCACCACGGCGACGGAGAGGGATGAGGGGCCGAGCAGACGGGTTTCCATGCTGTCAGCGTATGCTCTCGTCCTTCCCCGTCCGCACGGTCCGACCGCTCTCCGCAGTGTCCGATTTCCGCGAGAGGCTGTCGACGGCCGCGACTAATCTCGGAGCATGCAGATCATCACAGACGATCGCACCGACGCCTCGACCCATCTGCGGCGCATGAACAGTCCCATCGGGCGCATCGAGGTCATCAGCAACGGCGAAGCCATCGTCTCGCTGGCCATCGAGCGCGACGGCGCCCTCCCCTGCGACGGCGTGCCCGAGCAGAGCGATCCCGTGCTCGACCGGGCCGTCGAGCAGCTCGAGGAGTACTTCGCCGGCCACCGCCGCGACTTCGATCTGCCGCTGTCGCTCGCCGGCACCGCCTTCCAGCTGGCGGTCTGGGAGCAGATCGCCGATCTCGACTTCGGCGAGGTCGTCTCGTACGGCGAGCTCGGGCTCGGCACCGGGCGCGCCACGGCCGGTCGAGCGGTAGGCGGCGCGGTCGGGGCGAATCCGATCCCGATCATCGTGCCCTGCCATCGCGTGCTCGGCAGTGACGGGCGCATCACCGGGTACAGCGGAGGCGACGGCATCCCGACCAAGTCGTGGCTCCTCCAGCATGAAGGCATCGCGCACATCGCATCCGGCGTGCGGGTCGCGGGCCGCGACCCCGACAACGAACTCGAGCCGGAGCTGTTCGGGCAGACGGCGTGAGCTCGATTCTGGTTGGCAACGACGGTCGCGCGCGCTGCGCGTGGGCAGGCAGCGACGCCGAGTACCAGCGGTACCACGACGAGGAGTGGGGTACTCCCCTGCACGGCGACCGTGCATTGTTCGAGAAGCTCAGCCTCGAGGGGTTCCAGGCCGGTCTGTCGTGGATCACCATCCTGCGCAGGCGACCGACCTTCCGAGCGGCTTTCCGCGACTTCGACATCGACGCCGTCGCCGCGTTCGACGCGGGCGATGTGGAGCGGCTGATGGCCGATCCGGGCATCATCCGCAACCGGCTCAAGGTCGACGCGACCATCTCGAACGCCCGAGTCGCCCAGGCGCTGGTGCGCGAACATCCGGGCGCGCTCGACGAGTTGATCTGGAGCTTCGCCCCCGCGCCGCGCGATCACGCCCCCGCGTCGCTGGCCGAGCTTCCCGCGGTGACGCCGGAATCCACGGCGCTGAGCACGGCGCTGAAGAAGCACGGCTTCCGCTTCGTCGGGCCGACGACCGTCTACGCCCTCATGCAGTCCGGTGGTCTGGTCGATGACCATGTGGCCGGGTGCTTCCGGTCGTCGTTCGCCTGATCCCAGACGACCAGACCTCAGACGACGAGACCTCAGACGACGAGCACCAGTTCGCCCGGCTCGCCGAGCTCGAGGCGGATGCCGCTGCTCGCGGCCCACGCGATCAACGACCCGGCATCCCGCTGATCGATGCCGGCCAGCAGCAGCGCTCGCACGAACTCGCCTTTGCCCTTCTTGTTGAAGTGGTTGAGGGCGCGGCGACGGCCGTCGTCCCCCTCGGACACCACCCTCAGATACCACGACTCGTCGCGCCGCGGAGCCGGGCCGAGCGCGGCGTAGGCCTCCGAGCGGAGGTCGAGAATCATGCCCTGCTCGGCGGCGAGCAGCGCACTCACCAACCCTCTCCAGAGCGCCTTCAGCGGCGTGCCGGGCAGCCGGGAGTCCGGCGAGAGCCGGTAGGCCGGAATCGGATCGTCCGGGCCCACCAGCCCGAACAGCGCCGAGGCGATCACCAGGTGATCGTGGGCGAACTCGCGCGCTGCCGGCGGCAGGGTGGACACGTCGAGAGCCTCGTAGAGCACCCCGTCGAACCGCTCGATCGCGGGCATCGTCGGCCCCTCCTCGACCTGCTTGTTGCGCTCGAGTTCGCGCGCCTGGGTCGGGCCGAGCCTCAGCGCCGCCGCGGCACCGCGGTTGCGCGCCAGCCGGCGCAGCGCGCTGACGGCGCGCTGACGCGGCGCGGTCAACTGCGCGAAGCTCAAGGAGTCGAGCGAGAGGCGGCGCGCCGGGTCGCCTCCGTCGCGCTTCGTCTCGGAGGGCGGCAGGATGATCAGCATCGCAGGCAGCGCACAGTCGTCAGCAGAAGATGGATCAGGCGTTGAGGAACGCGAGCGCCTGCTCGACGTTGACCCCGAGGGGCTGCACCGAGTCCAGCGTGATGCGGGGCACGGCACCGGTCGCGCCCGACCAGGTCTCCCACTCGTCGAGGCTCTGCTCGACGGCGTGCCAGGTCGGCTCCTCGATGTGGGCGAGGCGGCGGCCCCGCGATGCCAGGCGGGTGCGGTGCAGTTCGGGGTCCGAGCAGACCACCTCGAGGAACTTGATCGCGACGTTCTGCCGCGCCGCCAGCTTGACCCACTGGCCGCGCGCAGGCTCGACGGCGTTGACCGCATCGACGATCACGGTGCCGCCGCCGGCCAGCACGGCTTCGGCGATGGTCTCGGCCACCAGATACGCGGCCAGTCCGGTCGGCTCGTCGGCGTCGATGCCCGCGCTCAGGATCGCGGATTCGATCGGGTCGACCGACACCACCGGAGCGCCGATGCGATTGCCGACCACCTCGGCGATGGTGCTCTTGCCCGCACCGGGCAGTCCCGCAGTGACGATCAGCATGCTGAGACGATACGGCTTATAGCAGTTCGGCGGCGCCCGCGACCACAGTGACGACGTTGTTCTGCATCGACAGGAACCCGTCTTGGGCGTTGACGCGGATCACGTCGCCGTCGAGCGTCGTGATTTGCACCTCGCCCTCGGCGAGCACGCCGAGCACCGGCTGATGACCAGCCAGCAGGCCGATCTGGCCGACCAGAGTGCGCGCGATCACCTGACGGGCCTCGCCCGTCCACAGCTCGGCGTCCGCCGAGACCACGCTCACAAGCAGGTCGTGGGCACCGGGATCGGCCATGGTCAGGAATTCTCCTTCTGGATCTGCGCCCACTTCTCTTCGACGTCGCTGATCGAGCCGACGTTGAAGAACGCCTGCTCGGCCACGCTGTCGAACTCGCCCTTGGCGATCGCGTCGAAGCTCTCGATCGTGTCTTTCAGAGGCACGGTCGAGCCCTCGACGCTGGTGAACTTGGTCGCCATGTAGGTGTTCTGCGAGAGGAACTGCTGGATGCGGCGCGCGCGCGAGACCGTGATCTTGTCTTCTTCCGAGAGTTCGTCCACACCGAGGATCGCGATGATCTCTTGCAGCTCCTTGTTCTTCTGCAGGATCTGCTTGACCGTGGTCGCGACGCGGTAGTGGTCCTCGCCCAGGTAGCGCGGGTCGAGGATGCGGCTGGTCGAAGTCAGCGGGTCGACTGCCGGGTAGAGGCCGCGCGACGCGATCTCGCGCGAGAGCTCGGTGGTGGCATCCAGGTGGGCGAAGGTGGTCGCCGGAGCCGGGTCGGTGTAGTCGTCGGCCGGCACGTAGATCGCCTGCAGCGAGGTGATCGAGTGCCCGCGGGTGGAGGTGATGCGCTCCTGGAGCACGCCCATCTCGTCAGCGAGGTTCGGCTGGTAGCCCACGGCGCTCGGCATGCGGCCGAGCAGGGTGGAGACCTCGGAGCCGGCCTGCGTGAAACGGAAGATGTTGTCGATGAACAGCAGCACGTCCTGGTTCTGCACATCGCGGAAGTACTCCGCCATGGTCAGGGCCGAGAGCGCGACGCGCAGACGCGTTCCCGGGGGCTCGTCCATCTGGCCGAAGACCAAGGCGGTCTTGTCGAAGACGCCCGCCTCCTCCATCTCGCCGATCAGGTCGTTGCCTTCACGCGTGCGCTCGCCGACGCCGGCGAACACCGAAACACCGCCGTGGTTGGCCGCGACGCGGTAGATCATCTCCTGGATGAGCACGGTCTTGCCGACGCCTGCCCCGCCGAACAGGCCGATCTTGCCGCCGAGCACATACGGCGTCAGCAGGTCGATGACCTTGATGCCGGTCTCGAACAGCTGGGTCTTCGACTCGAGCTGGTCGAATGCCGGGGGCTGGCGGTGGATCGGCCAGCGCTCGGTGATCTCGAGCTTCTCGCCCTCGATCGGGTTGAGCAGGTCGCCGGTGACGTTCCAAACGTGACCCTTGGTGACATCGCCGACGGGCACCGAGATGGGCGCGCCGGTGTCGCGCACCTCGCCGCCGCGCACCAGGCCGTCGGTCGGCTTCAGGGCGATGGCCCGGATGACGTCGTCACCCAGGTGCTGCGCGACCTCGAGGGTGATCTCGTTGTCGACGCCATCCAGGGTGATCGTGGTCTTCAGGGCGTTGTAGATGTCCGGGATCGCATCGTGCGGAAACTCGATGTCGACGACCGGGCCGGTGACGCGCGCGATGCGCCCGGTGCCGGCGGCCTCGGCCGACCCGGTTCCCGAGTCGGATTTCTTCGAGGGCGCCTTCGCGGTCGCCTTCTGGGCGGCGGGTGCCTTGGTGGTCGCAGTAGCCATGGGTTTCCTCGTATCTATTTCGCGGAGCTCAGGGCGTCGGCGCCGCCCACGATCTCAGAGATCTGCTGGGTGATTTCGGCCTGACGCGCGTTGTTGGCAAGTCGGGTGTAGTCGCGGATGAGGGTGTCGGCATTGTCGCTCGCCGACTTCATCGCCTTCTGGGTGGCCGCATGCTTCGACGCCGCGGACTGCAGCAGCGCGTTGAAGATGCGGGAATCGATGTAGACCGGCAGCAGCGCGTCGAGCACCGTGTCGGCCTCGGGCTCGAACTCGTAGAGCGGGAACACCTCGGTGTCGCCCGGGTCTTCGACGCCCTCGACGATCTCGAGGGGCAGCAGGCGCACCATCTCGGGCTCCTGGGTCAGCATCGAGACGAAGCGGTTGTAGACGATGTGGATCTCGTTGACCCCGCCCTCGTCTTCGCCCTGGATGAACTTGGTGACCAGCGTCTCGCCGATCTCTTGAGCCGTGGCGAACTGCGGGCTGTCGGTGTCGCCGGTCCAGACCTTCTCGAATGCGCGCTTGCGGAAGCTGAAGTATC
>DASTNC010000013.1:0-15977 GCA_035721225.1 Pseudolysinimonas sp. | reverse complement strand
GCCCCGAAGAGCACCACCTTGTTGCCCGCACCCTTGGCGTTGGCCAGGTGCAGGTCTTCGTGCCGCAGCACCCCCACCGCCAGCGCGTTCACCAGCGGATTCGCTTGGTAGATCGGGTCGAACCAGGTCTCGCCGCCGATGTTGGGCAGCCCCAAGCAGTTGGCGTAGAAGCTGATGCCGCTCACGACCCCCGGGACCACGCGCGCGGTGTCGGGGTCGTCGATCGCGCCGAAGCGCAGGGCATCCATCACGGCGACCGGGCGCGCGCCCATCGAGATGATGTCGCGCACGATCCCGCCGACGCCGGTCGCGGCGCCCTGGAACGGTTCGATGTAGCTCGGGTGGTTGTGGCTCTCGATCTTGAAGGTGACCGCCCAGCCCTCGCCGATGTCGACGACGCCCGCGTTCTCGCCCATGCCGACCATGAGGTTCTTGGTCATCTCGGGGCTGACCTTCTGGCCGAACTGCCGCAGCCACACCTTCGAGCTCTTGTAGGAGCAGTGCTCGCTCCACATCACCGAGTACATGGCGAGTTCGCCACTCGTGGGGCGGCGGCCCAGGATGTCGCGGATGCGCTGGTACTCGTCGCTCTTGAGGCCGAGCGCCGCGTACGGCTGCTCCTTCTCGGGCGTGGCGATCGCGTTCGAGACGGAGTCGAGCGAGGAGGTGGTGGGGGCATCCGTCACAACGTCCATCCTCCCAGACGGGCCGGTGCTGTGGCGACGGTCCGTGAGCCCGCGCGGCCCTTTCCGCCGCGATCACGCGCAGACGCCCATCCGCGGCGCGCGCTGACTACCGTGGATGGGATGGTCCCGCTCGTCACTCCTTCCTGGCCCGCCTTCTTCGTCGCCTCGATCGCCGCGTTGGTGGTCGGCGTCGTGCTCGTCGCGCTCGTCGCCCTCATCGTGCGAGGTGTCTCGCGCCGACGGCACTGGCAGGGCGACCCTGTCGCCCACCTGCGCGTGCCCTTCCGGGCCCTGGTGCTCGTCGTCCTGGTGTGGATCGCGTTCGCGGCAACCTGGCCCGACACGACCTGGCGCTCCGTGATCGCCCACGGCTTCCTGATCCTGACGATCGTCGCGGGCGGATGGTTCGTGGGCGCGGTGCTGGGAGCCCTCCTCACCCACGCCATCAATCGCTACCGGGTCGACGTCGCCGACAATCGGATCGCGCGCAAGGTCCGCACCCAACTGGCGATCGTGCGCCGACTGGTGTTCGTCGTGGTGGCGGTCGTGGTTCTCGGAGTGGTGCTGCTGACCTTCCCGGCCGTCCGGGTTGCGGGGACGAGCGTTCTGGCGTCGGCCGGAGTCATCAGCGTGATCGCCGGCCTCGCCGCGCAGTCCACCCTCGCCAACGTGTTCGCCGGCATCCAGTTGGCCTTCTCGGATGCCATTCGGGTCGACGATGTCGTCGTGGTGGAGCAGCAGTGGGGCCGCATCGAGGAGATCACCCTCAGTTACGTCGTTCTGCACATCTGGGACGACCGGCGCATGGTGCTGCCCTCCACATATTTCACGAGCACGCCGTTCGAGAACTGGACGCGCACCTCGAGCGAACTGCTCGGCTCCGTCGAGTTCGACCTGGACTGGCGCGTCTCGCCGTCGCGGATGCGCGAGGAGCTCGACCGGATCCTCGCCGATACCGAGATCTGGGACGGCCGCACCAAGGTGCTGCAGGTGACCGACGCGGTCGGCGGCCTGGTGCACGTGCGGATCCTGGTCACCGCCAAAGATGCCCCGACGCTCTTCGACCTCCGGTGCTCCGTGCGCGAGCGGATGATCGACTGGCTGCAGCGGGAGTCGCCCGAGGCTCTGCCGCGGCAGCGGGTTCAGATCAGCGAGGCGCCTGCCAAGCGGCCCCGGACGACGAAGGCCGACCAGCATCCCGAGGGTCTGTTCAGCGGGAGCCCCGAAGCCGAGGAGCGCGCGTCGAACTTCACCGCCTCGATCCCGATCGTGCGGCCGAGCGCCGCCGATCCTTCCGAGCCGGTCTAGGCGCGTGCCAGCGCGTTCTCGAGCACGCTGGTGAAGAAGGTGAGGCCGTCGACACCCGAGCGCATCGCATCCGGGGTGTCCGGCCCGAACCCCGGCTCGGTCGCGTGCTCCGGATGCGGCATCAGCCCGACCACATTGCCACGCGCATTGGTGAGCCCGGCGATGTCGTCGAGCGAACCGTTCGGATTCACGTCGAGGTAGCGGAACGCGACCTGCCCCTCGCCCTCGATGCGCGTGAGGGTCTCGGCATCCACGATGAAGCCGCCCTCGGCGTTCTTCAGCGGGATGGTGATCTCTTGGCCGACCGTGAATCCGGTGGTCCACGCGGTGGAGGCGTTCTCGACCCGCAGCCGCTGATCGCGGCAGACGAAGTCGCCGTGGTCGTTGCGGATCAGCCCGCCGGGCAGCAGGTGGGCCTCGACCAGGATCTGGAAGCCGTTGCAGATGCCGAGCACCGGCATGCCGGCGTTCGCCGCCGAGATGACCTCGCTCATGATCGGCGAGCGGGCCGCGATCGCGCCGCAGCGCAGGTAGTCGCCGTAGCTGAATCCGCCGGGCAGCACGATCGCATCCACTCCGTGCAGATCGTGGTCACCGTGCCAGAGCGCGACCGCCTCGCCGCCCGCGCGTCGCACGGCGCGCTGCGCGTCGCGATCGTCGAGAGACCCGGGAAAGGTGACGACGCCGATCTTCACGCGACCGACCCCGCGCCCTCGAGCAGGTAGACCCGCACCACGTCTTCGATCACCGAGTTGCTGAGCATGTCGTCGGCGAGCTGCTGCGCGTCGGCCAGCACCGCCTCGGTGACGGGGCCGTCGACCGTCAGTTCGAAGCGCTTGCCGATGCGAACGGCGCTGAACTCCGTCTTGCCGAGTCGGCTCAAGGCTCCCGCGACGGCCTTGCCGGCCGGGTCGAGCAGTTCGGCCTTGGGCATGACCTCGACGACGATGGTGGGCACGGTCACTCCAGGGGTTCGGCGGCGACGGCCGGTTTCGGTGGGTGGATGGCTTCAGTCTACGGCGAGGGTCCGGGTCGCCCGGGCGGCGCTCGCGGCGATCAGGCGGGCGTTGGTCTCGTCGAGCAGTTCGGCGATGCCCTCCCAGACCAGCAGGTAGTTGCCGTCGACATAGACGGTGCGGATGCCGCGCCCGATGGTGATCGCGCCGGCGACGGGCTCTTCGATCGTGCGGTCGAACCCGGGCGCGGTCACGGTCTCGTCGGTGCGCAGCGCGCGCAGGATGGCGGCGAAGCCCTGCACGTCGAAGGTGTCGGGCGCGCCCATGCGCTCGCGGCGGCCGAGCTGCCGCAGGTGCTGCTGGGTCAGATGGAATCCGTCCATGGGCAGCACAGCGGCAGCAGCGTCGTCGCGGGCGAGCCGATCGGCAAGGGTCGACGTGCCCACGCCCGGCGGGCCGACGAGCCCGATCAGGCGGCGGGTCGGCGCGGGGCGCAACACCTCGCTCATGTCATCGAGGCGGCGATGCCCTCGGCCAGCTCCCGATAGCCGTTCGCGTCCGGATGGAACCGGTCGGAGGCGACCGAGCGGCCGTCGAATCCCGGAGCGACGGCGGCCGACCGAGCGCGGGCCACCCGCTCGGCGCGCCGGGTCAGCCCCCGTGCGTGGCGGCCGAGCGCCCAGCGCAGCGGATTCGGAAGGGCAGCGAACCGGCCGAACATCGGCGGCGCCACCACCACCAGCCGAGCCTCGGGCGATGCGGCGTGCAGGCGGTCGAGCAGGCGGTCGAGCGCGCGCGAGAACTCGCTGCCCGGGCGAAGCCGCAGCGCGTCATTCCATCCGACCAGCACCACCGTGAGGTCGAAATGCGCGGCAACGGCCGCGGACGAGAACTCGGCGAGCACCTCGGCCGCCGTCGCGCCGTTCCGGCCGACAGCACGCCAGGCAACGCCGCCGACCGGGCCCGTGTCGGTCGCGCCGGGGGCTGCCGTCCGCGCGGTCAGCACCCGGCCGAGCTGGCCCGGCAGCCCGTCCTCCAGCTTCTGAACGCCGGTCCCCATCGCGGTCGAGTCGCCGACCACCAGCAGGCGCAGCGGCTTGGCGGTGCGTGACCCGGCCCCGCCGATCAAGCCGTCGCGGGGGCCGTGCGCCTCGGGAAGCCGCGGTGTGTCGCGCTGCAGGGCACGGCCCTGCCGGAGCGCGACCGGCGCGACCAGAAAGGCGGGGAGGCGGCTCACGGCGCGATTCTAGCGACGGCTCCGCGTCGAGCCGGGGAGGCAGGGTCGCTCTACGGCGCCGCCGGCACCGGATCCGAGAGGGCCATCGACCAGACGGCGACCCCGTGCAACCCGAGCGACGCGGCCAGCTGCTCGCGCATGGCGATCGAGCGCGCGTCGGCCCACCAGAAGACCTGCCCGTCGGGCAGGGTGGCGGTCCATTCGCCGCGGCCCTCGTCGAAGGTCGGCGTCACGTGTGCGGCGTCGACCAGCCTGCGCGCCCGGATGTCGCCCACCGTGTGGGTGCCGTCGGCCGCCCAGCGGTAGCCGTATCCCGCGACCCCGAGATCGACCTGCCCCGGTTTCGCGAGCAGCAGCAAGGCCGCAAGCACCTTGCGCTGCCAGGTCAACTCGCCGACTGGCCCGGGATTCGTCGGATTGAAGGTGCCGTGCTGGTCGTACCCCATCACCGTGACGGTGTCGAGCGACCTCAGCAGGCCCGGGATGTCGTAGCCCAACCGGGCGTAGCCGGCGGCGCTGGTCGAGGCTTGCAGCGCGGCGTCCAGATGGATGTCGGGCCCGACATCCGCGCGCAGCACCGCCGCGAAGGCGGTGAGATCGTCGGCGTCGCTCGCGCTCAGCGATTCGAGGTCGAACATGACGCCGTCGAGCTGCGAACTCGACACCACCGAGGCCAACGATGCCGCGGCCGCGTGGCGGTTGGCCTGGGTCGACAGCATCGACTTCGCCACGTCGTCGCTGAACCCGACACCCGGCTGGTAGTTCAGCAGCAGCACCTCGGCCTTCTTGCCGAGCTGGTGCGCGACTTTCACCTGCCGCAGAACGGCGGCGGTCGGCGTCGTCACCGACGCCCCGCCTGCCGCGATGTCGATGCCCGAGATCGCGACCATGCTGATCGCCGCTTTGCTGGCCTTGAGAACCGCGCCGTCATCCCACGACGGCTCGAACGCCGTCACGAGCGGATGGCTCGGCGGCGCGCTGTTGGGCTTCGGCGCGACCGCCCGCTTGAAGAGCTCCTGGCTGCCGCGGGGGCTCGCTCCGCACGCCGCGAGGGCGAGCACGAGCGCGGCGGCCAGGGCGGCGGCGAACAGCGGGCGGAGTCGCATCCCACCATGATGTGCCCGTTGGCTGCGCGCCAGCCGGTTCACGGCGTGTCGGAAGCGTGAACGCTGACCAGGTTGCCCCACGGGTCGTCCACCTCGACGACTCTGCCGTCGTCGCGCGTGTCGAGGCCGTAGTGCGTCATCCGCTCGCCCAGGGCGCCCAGGTCGTCGGCGGTGGGGACGATGATCTCGACCTTGCCGAGCCCGAGGGTCTGCTGTCGGCGTCCGGCGCCTCGGCTGTTCCAGACGTTCATCGCCATGTGGTGGTGATAGCGGCCGGCACTCACGAAGAGGGCCTGGCCCGGCAGCTCGATGGTCGCCTCCCAGCCGAGCCGATCGACGTAGAACTCGCGCGCGGCCGCGACGTCTCCGACCGAGAGGTGCACGTGGCCGACCCGGGCGTCGCCCCTTCCGGCTCCCTCGGCGCCTTGCTCGGTGAGGTGCTCCCGCAGAAACGCATTCGGGTCGAGAAAGAGGGTCGACATCTCGATCTGACCGTGGGTCCAGCTCCAGGAGCTGCGGTCTCGGTCCCCGTAGAGCTCAACGCCGTTGCCCTCCGGATCGTCGAAGTAGAAGGCCTTGCTCACGAGGTGGTCGCTGGAGCCGGTGAACGATCCGGGCCGCATGCGCGCCACGGAATAGACCGCGGCGGCGAGGGCGGCCTCGGTGTCGAACAGGATCGCGGTGTGGAACAAGCCCGCCTCGTGCGGCGCCGCGTGCCGCAGTTCGGGCGTCTGCACGAGGATCACGATCTCGCGCCCGATGACGTTCCCGCCGTTCTCGCCCGCTCCCGCGGCGGCTGCTCGGCCGAGGGCGACCCGCGCTCCGTCGGCCGACAGCACATCGAGCCCGACGCCGTCGCGGTAGTAGGCCGTCATCGCATCGAGGTCCGCCACGTTGAGGGTCACGGCGCCCATGGCGGTGTCGGCGGCGAACTGAGGGATCATGTCGATCAACCCTACGGACGACGACGGCGGGTTGCTCAGCTCTCGACGGTTGCGAGGCTCTTCTCGTAGCAGATCGAGAGCGCCGACTCGGCGTAGTAGCCGAAGTTCGGGATACGGCGATAGCCCTCGCGCTCGTACAGGCGCATCGCGTCGGGCTGCTGCTCGCCGGTCTCGAGCACCAGACGGGCCCAGCCGCGGCCGCGCGCCTCCGTCTCGAGCGCGCTCAGCACGGCGGTCGAGACGCCCGTCCCGCGGCGCTCGGGGATCACGTACATCCGCTTGATCTCGCCGTGCCAGCGGTCGAGAGGGCGAAGCCCGCCGCAGCCGACGGCGTGTTCGGCCCCGTCATCCGCCACCTGGAACGCGACCAGGAACACCGCGATGTCGGCCGCGGTCGGCTTCGGACCCGGCTCGGAGTCGGGAACGCCGTACCGCGCCGAGACCTCGGTCTGCTGCGCAACGCGCAGCGCCTCGCCGGTCGGGTCGTCCCACGGCACCGCGCGAACCACCAGGCTCACTCAGTGATCCGGTCGATCAGCTCCTGGTAGCGCCCGGCCGTGAGCTCGACGATGTCGCCCGGAAGCTCGGGCGGCGTGCCGGTCTTGTCCCAGTGCGCCGAGAGCCAATCGCGCACGATCTGCTTGTCGAAACTGTCGAGACGATGCGTGCCGCCTGCGGCATAGGTCTCGGCGTCCCAGTACCGGCTCGAGTCGCTGGTCAGCACCTCGTCGGCCAGGGTGAGCTCGCCGCTGCCGGGGTCGTCGCCGAACTCGAACTTGGTGTCGGCCAGGATCAGACCCCGCTCGGCGGCCGTCGCGGCGGCCGTCGAATAGATGCTGAGCGAGGCATCCCGGATCGCCGCGGCCGTCTCGGCGCCGACGAGCTCGACGGTGCGCTCGAAGCTGATGTTCTCGTCGTGCTCGCCGATCGGCGCCTTGAACGCGGGAGTGTAGATCGGCTCCGGCAGCTTGTCGCCATTGCTCAATCCGGCGGGCAGCGGGATGCCGCAGACGCTCTGGGTCTTCTGGTACTCGGCCCACCCCGAGCCGACCAGGTAGCCGCGCACGACCGCCTCGATCGGATGCATGTCGAGTTCGTGCACCAGCATCGCGCGCTCGGCGATGCCCGGGGGGAGGTGCTCGCCGAGAGAGGGATGCGCGGCCGCCAGGTGATTGCGCATGCCGAGTCTGCCGAACCACCACAGGCTGAGCTGGGTCAGCAGGGCGCCCTTGTTCGGGATGCTCGGCTCGAGTACGTGATCGAAGGCGCTCACCCGGTCGCTCGCCACGACCAGCACGCGACCGGGAGCCGCGGGAGAGGTGTAGAGGTCGCGCACCTTTCCCGAGAACATGTGGGTCCAGCCGAGGGCTTCGAGCCGGGTGTCTCCGCGGGGAACGCCGCCTGCTTGCTTCATCATCGATCGACCCGTTCTGCGATGTCGTGCCGGTAGTGGGAGCCTTCAAGATGGATGCGGCCGAGCGCCTCGTACGCGGCCGCGCGCGCCGCGCGAAAATCGCCCGCCCGCGCGACGACCGCGAGCACGCGGCCCCCGGTGGAGACGAAGCCGCCGTCGGCGCTCCGCGCCGTCGCCGCGTGCAGCACGGTCACCCCCGGGACGGCGGATGCCTCATCCAGCCCGGTGATCGCACGCCCGGTGACGGGGGCATCCGGGTAGCCTTCGCTGGCCAGCACCACGACGACGGCGGCGTCCGTCGAGAAGCGCGGGTACGGCATCCGGCCCAGGCCGCCGGTGGCGGCGGCGAGCAGCAGCTCAGAGAGCGCGGTCTGCAACCGGGGCAGCACGACCTGCGTCTCGGGATCGCCGAACCGCGCGTTGAACTCGATGACCCGGATGCCGTGCTCGGTGACGATGAGCCCGCAGTACAGCAGTCCGATGAAGGGCGTGCCCTCGGCCTCCAGCGCGCGGACGGTCGGCAGGGCCACCGTGTCGAGCACCTCGTCGACGAACGCCGCCTCGGAGCCCCAGCGGTCGCTCAGCCAGGGCAGCGGCGAGTACGCGCCCATGCCGCCCGTGTTCGGCCCGGTGTCGCCGTCGCCGACGCGCTTGTAGTCCTGCGCGGGAGTCAGCGGCACCACGTCGTGACCATCGGCCAGGAAGAACAGCGACACCTCCTGCCCGTCGAGGAACTCCTCGACGAGCACGTCGCCGTGCTGGAGGTAGTAGTCGGCGTGGGTGAGCGCTGCGGCTCGGTCGTCGGTGACCAGCACGCCCTTGCCGGCCGCGAGTCCGTCGGCCTTCACGACGTGCGGGGCGCCGAGCGCATCCAGTGCGGCCTCGACCTCGGCGACGGTCGTGCCGCGGTGAGCTCGGCCGGTCGGCACCTGGGCGGCCCCCATGATCCGCTTGGCGAACGACTTGGAGCCCTCGAGCGCGGCCGCCGCCCTGCCGGGACCGAACACCGGGATGCCCGTCGCCCGGACCGCGTCGGCCACCCCCGCCACGAGGGGAGCCTCCGGACCGACAACGACCAGGTCGACCCTGTTGTCGACCGCGTACTGGGCCACCAGCTTGCCGTTCGAGGCGTCGAGGCCGACTGTCTCGATCGTTCCTCCCCGGGGCGGCTCGGCCGAGATGCCGGCGTTGCCCGGCGCGACGACGAGCTCGTGCCCGGCATCCTCGCGCAGCAGAGCCACGACGATCGCGTGCTCCCGTGCGCCAGACCCGAGGACGAGGATTCTCACCCGCCCAGGCTACCGGCGGTAGCGTGACGGCATGGACGGGCGGCGGGCGTGAGCGTGCGGCGCAAGATCCCGCCGGTCGCGGGAGCGGCGGCGGTCGAGGCGGTGCTCGCCGGGGCCCAGGACCGCGTGACCGTCGCCCTCGCGGTGCGCTACCTGCTCGAGGTGCTCGCCTCGGACTTCGAGGGGCACACCGTCGAGGTGCGCGTGCCGCCGTGGGGAGCCGTGCAGGCCATCGAGGGTCCGCGTCACACCCGCGGGACTCCGCCCAACGTGATCGAGACCGACGCCGAAACCTGGATCGCGCTCGCGACGGGCTCGCTGCCCTGGGTCGCGGCGGTCGCGGCGACGCGCGCGTCGGCATCCGGTCAGCGGGCCGACCTGAGTGAGGTGCTTCCTCTTCGGTGGCGCACAATGGACGGGTGACCGACGAACTGCGTGCCAGCGATGATCCGACGCGCGACACCCTCGCCGAGGTGCGGGTGCGCCGTGCACCCCGGCTGCCGGTCTTTCTCGTGCTCGGCGCGGTGCTGGGCGTGCTCGCGACCTTGATCGTCACGGCGACCGTCGGCCACGTGGATGCCCGGGTCGGCTTCGGCGCGACCTTCGGCTACTTCTGCTTCTACGGGGTTCCCGCCGGGGTGGTCGTCGGCGCGGTGGCCGGCCTGCTGCTCGATCGCCGGTCGCAGCGCAGGTCGCGCGTCGTCACGGCCGAACGCGAACGGATCGAGTCGCCGCGCGACTGAGTCGCCGGGCCCGTGACTGGGTAGCCTCGACGGCATGGTCGCACAACGTTTGACCACAGACATCTGCATCGCGGGCGGCGGCCCGGCCGGCATGATGCTCGGCCTGCTGCTGGCGCGCGCCGGCGTCGACGTGATCGTGCTCGAGAAGCACGCGGACTTCTTCCGCGACTTCCGCGGCGACACCGTGCACCCGTCGACCCTCGACCTGATCGACCAACTGGGCCTGCGCGCGACGTTCGAGGCGATCCCGCACACCCGCTTGCGCACGCTGGACATGGTGGTCAACGGGATCCGCCTGCACGCCATCGACTTCGGGCTGCTGCACCGGCCGAACGCCGAGCTCGCCCTCATGCCCCAGTGGGACCTGCTCGATCTGTTGGCGACCGAGGCGAAGAAGCGTCCCTCGTTCACGCTCGTGATGAACGCGGAGGTCACCGGGCTGACGCATCGCGGCAACCGGATCGCCGGCGTGCGGGCCCGCACGCCCGACGGCGTGCTCCGCATCGACGCCGCCTTGACGATCGGCGCCGACGGCCGCGACTCCACCGTGCGCCGCGCCCTGCGGTTGCCCGTGCAGCAGCACGGCGTGCCGATCGATGTGCTGTGGTTCCGGCTCGACAAGCCGGCTGCCGCGCTGCCCGACACCCTGGGCTGGATCAGCAACGAGGCCTTCGTGGTGACCATCCCGCGGCCCGACTATCTGCAGTGCGGCCTGCTGATCCCCAAGGGCAGCCTCCCCGCGTTGCGTGACACGGGTCTGCCTGCCTTCCGCGCACGGGTCGCGTCGGCGGTGCCGCGACTGGCCCAGGAGCTCGAGCGCATCACCGACTGGGACGAGATCAAGCTGCTCTCGGTGCAGATCGATCAGCTCACGCAGTGGTCCGTTCCCGGCGCGTTGTGCATCGGCGATGCCGCGCACGCGATGTCGCCGGCCTTCGGCGTGGGCATCAACTGCGCGATCCAGGATGCGGTGGCGACCGCGAACATCCTGGTGCCCCTGCTGCGAGCGGGGGCGGATGCCGCGGCTCTCGACGCGGGAGCCCGCGCGGTCGAGCGCCGGCGGGCCCGCCCCACCGAGCGGATGCAGCGCATCCAGCTCGCGCTGCACCGCACGATCGCGAAGGGGGGCGCGCAGCTGCTGCACGCCCCGCCCACGCGGCGCGAACGCGTGCTGCTGGCCAACCTGCTGCCGGTCCTGAGACCGCTGGCGGTCCGCCTGATCGGCTACGGATTCCGGCCCGAGCGAATCGACGCCGCGGTGCTCGACCCGACCCCGGGCGCGCTCAGCTCAGCTGATTCGCCTCGACCCACGCCAGGTACTCCGGCGTGACGGTTCCGGTGACGTAGTCGCCGGTGAAGCAGCTCATCTCGAGGCTCTGGATGTCGGAGCCCTCGAGGATCGCCGCCTCCATGTCGGCGACCTCCTGATAGATCAGGTGATCGGCGCCCAGCTCGGTCGCGATCTCGGGGATCTTGCGCCCCGACGCGACCAGCTCCTGGCGGCTCGGCATGTTGATCCCGTACACGTGCGGGAATCGCACCGGCGGCGCCGCCGAGGTGAAGGTGACGCTGTTCGCGCCGGCCTGGCGGGCCATGTCGATGATCTCGCGCGAGGTGGTGCCGCGCACGATCGAGTCGTCGACGATCAGCACGTTCTTGCCCCGGAACTCGGAGCCCATCGCGTTGAGCTTCTGCTTGACGCTCTTGGTGCGCTGCTCCTGGCCGGGCATGATGAACGTCCGCCCGACGTAGCGGTTCTTGTAGAAGCCCTCGCGGTATTCGATGCCGAGCTTCTGGGCGACCTGCATCGCGGCCGGGCGCGACGAATCCGGGATGGGCATGACGACGTCGATCGCCCCGGACGGCGTGTACTTCGCGATGGTGTCTGCCAGCCGATCGCCGAGCCGCAGCCGCGCCTCGTAGACCGAGATCCCGTTCATCACCGAGTCGGGCCTGGCCAGGTAGACGTACTCGAACGAGCACGGGATCAGCACCGGGTTCTTCGCGCACTGCCGGGAGAACATCTCGCCCCCGCGATTCACGAAGATCGCCTCGCCGGGCGCGACATCCCGCACCACCTCGTAGCCGCCGCTCTCGAGCACGAGCGACTCGCTGGCCACGATCCACTCGGTGCCGACCAGACCGCTGGTGCGCTTGCCCAGGATGAGCGGGCGGATGCCGAACGGGTCGCGGAACGCCAGCAGACCGTGCCCGGCGATCAGCGCGATCGCGGCGTACGAGCCCTCGACCCGCTCATGCAGTCGCTCGATCGCGTCGAACACCTGGTCGGGATCGAGGTCGGTGCCGCGCACCTGCTCCTGCAGCTCGTGCGCCAGCACGTTGACCAGCAGCTCGGTGTCGGAGTTGGTGTTGAGGTGCCGGCGGTCGATGTGGAACAGCTCTTCGGTGAGCTCGCGCGTGTTGGTCAGGTTGCCGTTGTGCACGAGCACGATGCCGTACGGCGCGTTCACGTAGAACGGCTGCGCCTCTTGCTCCTTGTTGGCGTCGCCGCGCGTCGCGTAGCGCACGTGCCCCAGACCCATCGTGCCGAGCAGGCTGCGCATGTCGCGCGTGCGGTAGGCCTCGCGCACCTGGCCCTTGGCCTTCTGCATGTGGATGATGCTGCCGTCGGAGGTCGCGATGCCCGTCGAATCCTGACCGCGGTGCTGCAGCAGGGCGAGCGCGTCGTAGACCTGCTGGTTGACGGGACTCGACGAGACGATGCCGACGATGCCGCACATGTCGCGGAGGCTCCCAGGAGACGGAGATGGGGCGCACTCGACCGAGTACGCCCCATCTTCCCATATGGACCCGCATGCCGCCGGGCGTCGCCTGGTGCACCACCTCGAGCCCCGCCTGCGGAGTGCGCGCGCCGCACTCCGGCTGAATCAGCCGACGATCTGCGCGATCACCGGGGTGAGCGCATCCCGGTAGAGCAGGGGCTCGTCGCGAGTGGTCTCATCGACGGCGATCGTGTCGTCGCCGATCCACCAGATCCCGGATGCCGCGAGCGGCAGCACCTCGATCCGCAGCCTCCCGGGCCGTGATGCCCGTCCGAGCGCCGCTTCGCGCTCGGCGATCAGGTCCTGGATCACGCCGTCGGGCCGCTGCATCCGCTTGATCGCGCTGCCGTTGTGCTGCTCGTGGGCTACCGCGGCCCAGGCCCGCGCGCTGTCGAGGTGTCGCCGCACGGCGAGCGAGAAGGGGTCGTCACCGCCCGGAAGCCCCCACCCACGGGCGTCGGGTTCGATCAGCGGGATCCACCAGCGCATCCAGCCGAAGGCCAGCCGCGGGTCAGCGGGCTCGACGGCGTCGGGAAGGCCGGTGCCGAGCATCCGGGGGAGGCCACTCGGATCGACGACGCCGAGTGCGTCGCGCAGGTAGAGCGCGACCAGCACCTCCCGAGAGGCATCCTCCTGCACGGCCCAGCTCGGTCGCGATGGCCCCGTACCCTGCTCCGCCGCGTGCACGCCGCCAGGGTAGCCCCGCTAGCCTGGATGCGTGACCAGTGCCCCGAAGAATGCGGCGTCGAACCGCTATGCGGAGGCCGGTGTCGACACGGCAGCGGGAGACCTGGCGGTCGAGTTGATGAAGTCGGCCGTCGCGAAGACGCACGGGCCCGAGGTTCTGGGCGGCGTCGGCGGGTTCGCCGGACTGTTCGACGTGTCGTTCTTGCGCGACTTCGCGAAGCCCCTGCTGGCAACCAGCACGGATGGCGTCGGCACCAAGGTGGCCATCGCCCAGGCTCTCGACAAGCACGACACGATCGGCCAGGATCTGGTCGGCATGGTCGTCGACGACATCGTCGTCGTGGGGGCGAAGCCCCTGTTCATGACCGACTACATCGCGTGCGGCAAGGTCGTGCCCGAGCGGATCGCCGAAATTGTCGCCGGCATCGCCCGGGCGTGTGCCGCGACCGGAACGGCGTTGGTCGGCGGCGAGACGGCGGAGCATCCCGGGCTGCTCGGCCCCGACGACTACGACCTCGCCGGTGCCGCGGTCGGGGCTGTCGACGCGGCGGACCTCCTCGGGCCCGATCGTGTGGAGCACGGCGACGTCGTGGTGGCGATCGCGTCGAGCGGGCTGCACAGCAACGGATTCTCGCTGGTCCGGAGCATCCTGGCCCAGCGCGGAGTGACGGTGACGCAGGCGTCTGCGGAACTCGGCGGGGTCGTCGGCGAGGCACTGCTCGAGCCGACCCGGCTCTACACGGCACCGTTGCTCGGCGTGATCGACGAGCTGCCCGGGGTGGTGCACGCGCTGAGTCACGTCACGGGAGGCGGCATCGCGGCCAATCTGGCCCGCGTGCTGCCGCGCGGTGCGTGGGTGGAGTTCGATCGCTCCACGTGGAGCCCTCAGCCGGTCTTCCGAGTGCTCGCCGAGTGGGGCGGCCTCTCACTCGACGAGACCGAGGCGACCTGGAACCTGGGCGTCGGCATGATCGCCGTGGTTGCGCAGGGCGCCGCCAGCGCCGTCACGCACGCGCTCACGTCGGCAGGATTACCGGCCTGGGTCGCCGGACGCGTCGAGATCGGCGATCACGATCTCGCCGGCTTCGAGCAGGGTGCGAAGGGCGTCGACGGCGGGGCCGTCAGGCTGGTCGGGGCTTTCAGCGACTGACCCGGCCGGCAAGCGCACCGAGCCGTTCGACCAGAATAATCAGGCCGACTTGGACTCGTGTTCGTCGAGCTCATCGTCTTCGTCGTCGCCGCTGTACGCCGAGTATTCCGGCCACTTCTCGAGGTCTTCTTCGAGCCGGGGGTCACCGGGTGCGCCGTGGCTGAGCTCCTGCTGCAGAGCACCGTAGTTGGTGTCTGGGGAGAAGTACTTCAGGTCACGCGCGACCTTGGTGTGCTTCGCTTTTTGACGGCCGCGCCCCATGCGTGACCCCCTCATGAATCAGGATGCGGAACAGGTGACAGACTGCGCGGAAGTCTATCACGCGAGCCGCATCTCACCCGGGGCTGCTCCCCCGGGAAGCGAGGCGGGGCCCGGCCGGTCGGCCGCTGGCCGACCCCGGTAACGTAAGGGGGTGACCGAGCGCACCACCGACACGTCCGTGGTCGTGATCGGCGCAGGACAGGCGGGGCTGTCGGTCGCGTACTACCTGCGTCGCTTGGGGCTGGATCCGGGCAATGAGTTCGTGCTGCTCGATCGCGGGCCCGGCACCGGCGGGGCATGGCAATTCCGCTGGGAGGCTTTGCGCCTCGGGTACGCCCACCGCGTCAACGACCTCCCCGGCATGGAGGAGCTCGGCGTCAGCTTCGACACGGCCGATCGGCAGGCTCCTGCGAGGGACGTGGTCTCGGACTACTACCGCCGCTACGAGGAGCATTACCAGCTGCAGGTGGTGCGCCCGGCGAACGTCACGAGGGTCGACGCCACTCCGGACGGGTTCCTCGTGCACTTCGAGGGCGAGTACGGCCCCCGCGAGGTCTCGACCCGGGTGCTGGTGAACGCGACGGGCACCTGGGGCTCGCCGTTCGTCCCGTGGTATCCCGGCATGAACGATTTCGCCGGCCGCCACCTGCACACGGTCGACTACGGCGACGCCGCCGAGTTCGCCGATCAGGATGTCGTGGTGGTCGGTGGCGGAACGAGCGCGATCGGGTTCCTGCTCGAGCTCGAGAACGTCACGAAGTCGCTCACCTGGGTCGCGCGCAGGCCGGTCGAGTTCCTCGAGGATCAGGAGCTCAACATCGAGGCCGGCGTCAACGCGGTCGCGCTCCAGGATGCGGCGGCGCGCGAAGGCCGCGCGCTGCCCAGCATCGTCTCGACGACCGGCGTGCCGCGCTCGCGCCGGATCCAGGCCGCCATCGATCGCGGCCTGCTGCGCGCGCTCCCGATGTTCAGCTCGATCGAGCGCGACGGCGTGCGCTGGCCGGACGGCCGCTTCCAGCACGCGGATGCCATCATCTGGTCCACCGGGTTCCGGCCGGAGCTGCGCCACCTCGCCCCCCTGAAGCTGCGCGAGAAGGAGGGCGGGATCGGCGTCGGAGGCGGTGCCGCTTGGCGCAACGCGCGCGTGTTCTTCGCGGGGTACGGGCCGACCGCCTCCACAGTCGGAGCCAACCGGGCGGGCCGCACCATCGCGCGCCAGGTGGTCGCGACGCTCAGCTCGATCGGCTAGGCGAAGCCGCCCGCCACCGCGAACCCGAGAAGGGCGGCGGCGACGCCGAGCACGAGGTTCGCGCCGACCGTCGCGGCGACGATGCCCCATCGTCGGGCGAGCGCGAGCTGCACGGTTTCGACGCTGAACGTGCTGAAGGTGGTGAGACCGCCCGCGAGGCCGCC
>DASTNC010000012.1:0-26325 GCA_035721225.1 Pseudolysinimonas sp. | reverse complement strand
GCATCGCGGTCATCGGGTGCGACGGGCCGGGTCCGAGGCGTCGTGCTGGGCAGTGCCGACGAAGTCATTCGACCGGCGCCTCGGCCAAGACGATGTCGGTCACGGCGATCTCGGTGGCCTCGACGAGGGTGAGTTGGGCGATCCGCCCCACCGCCTTCAGATCGTCGGCGGCCCCGGCGAGAAAAGCGGGCCCGCTCAGCGTGGCCGAGAGCACCTCGGTCTTCTGCGAGGCCTTGGCGTCGGTCTTGGCCCGCCGGATGCCGATCAGGGCCTCGCTCACAGCGGGCAGCAGCCCGAGGGTCGCACCGGCGCCCCGGACCTCGGGCCACGGCGCGAGATGGATCGACCCGTCATGCGTCCACCGCCAGACCTCCTCGGTGGCGAACGGGAGCACGGGCGCGAGCAGGCGCAGCAGCACATCGATCGCTTCGCGCAGACTGCGGGTGGCGCTGCCGTCTCCCGCGTACGCTCGCTCCTTGACGAGTTCGAGGTAGTCGTCGCAGAAGGTCCAGAAGAACTGCTCCGTCGCCTCGAGCGCCCGGGCGTGGTCGTACTCCTCGTATGCGGCGGTCGCGATGCCGACCACGGCATCGAGTTCGGCCAGCATGTCGAGATCGAGCGGCGCGGTGATGACCGCGCCCGACGGCGGCTCGGGAAAGGAGTAGACGAACTTGGCAGCATTGAGCACCTTGATCGCCAGCCGCCTGCCGATCTTCATCTGCTTGGGATTCTGCGGGTCGAACGCCGCGTCGGTGCCCAGCCGGCTCGAGGCGGCCCAGTAGCGCACCGCATCCGAGCCGTGCTCCTCGAGCATCGCCGCGGGGGTCACCACGTTGCCCTTCGACTTCGACATCTTCTTGCGGTCGGGGTCGACGATGAATCCCGAGATTCCGGCATTCGTCCACGGGATGCTGTGGTGCTCGAGCTCGGCGCGCAGCACCGTCGAGAACAGCCAGGTGCGGATGATGTCCTGGCCCTGCGAGCGCAGCGAATAGGGGAACACCAGGTCGAACAACTCGGGGTCGGTCTCCCAACCGCCGGCGATCTGCGGCGTCAGCGACGACGTGGCCCAGGTGTCCATGATGTCGAGTTCGCCGACGAAGCCGTTGGGCAGGCCGCGCTGCGACTCGTCGTAGCCGGGGGCCGGCGTCGAGGCGGGGTCCACCGGCAGCTGGTGCTCGCCCGGCACGATGGGCTGCTCGCGCAGCACCTCGCCGTCGGCATCGAGGGGATACCAGATCGGCAGCGGCACGCCGAAGAACCGCTGACGCGAGATGAGCCAGTCACCGGTCAGACCGCCGACCCAGTTGTCGTAGCGCACCCGCATGAAGTCGGGATGGAAGCCGATCTGATTGCCCGCCTCGAGCAGCCGGTCGCGCAGGGCCGCGTCGCGCGCGCCGTTCGCGATGTACCACTGGCGGGTCGACACGATCTCGAGGGGCTTGTCGCCCTTCTCGTAGAACTTCACGGGATGCGTGATCGGCTTCGGGTCGCCGACGAGCTCACCGGACTCCTTCAGCAGCTCGACGACCTTCGCCTTGGCGCTGAAGACGGTCTTGCCGATCAGCTCGCCATAGGCCGCACGGCCCGCCTCGCTGAACAGGTCGGCGGCCGGGGCGTCCTCGAGGATCCGCCCGTCTTTGCCGATGATCGCGCGGGTCGGCAGATCGAGCTCGCGCCACCAGACCACGTCGGTCACGTCGCCGAAGGTGCACACCATCGCAATGCCCGACCCCTTGTCCTTCTGGGCCAGATGGTGCGCGAGCACCGGCACCTCCACGCCGAACAGCGGCGTGGTCACGGTCGTGCCGAACAACGCCTGATACCGCTCGTCGTCGGGATGCGCCACCAGCGCGACGCAGGCGGGCAGCAGCTCGGGGCGGGTCGTCTCGATGTCGACGGTTCCCCCATCGGGGCGGTGGAACGACACCCGGTGGTAGGCGGCGGGCTGGTCCTTGTCTTCGAGCTCGGCCTGGGCCACCGCCGTGCGGAAGGTCACATCCCACAGGGTCGGGGCATCCGCCTGGTAGGCCTCTCCGCGGGCCAGATTGCGCAGGAAGGCGCGCTGAGCCGCCAGCTGCGCTTCGTGACCGATGGTGCGGTAGGTGAGCGACCAGTCGACGCTCAGCCCGAGGTCGCGCCAGAGAGCCTCGAACTGCTTCTCGTCTTCTGCGGTCAGCTTCTCGCAGAGCTCGATGAAGTTGCGGCGCGAGATCGGCACCTGGTCTGCGGCCTTCGAGCTGGCATTCTCGCCGCCCTCGAGCGGCGGCACATAGCCCGGCACGTAGGGAAGCGTCGGGTCGCAGCGCACGCCGTAGTAGTTCTGAACCCGGCGCTCGGTCGGCAGGCCGTTGTCGTCCCAGCCCATCGGATAGAAGAGATGCCGGCCGCGCATGCGCTGGAACCGGGCCGCAAGGTCCATGTGGGTGTAGCTGAAGACGTGGCCGATGTGCAGACTGCCCGAGGCGGTCGGCGGGGGAGTGTCGACGCTGAAGACGGATGCTTTTCCGGCTTCCAGCGCGGCGGCGCGATCGAACCGGTGCGTGCCTTCTCGCTCCCAGACGGGTCCCCATGCGGCTTCGAGGCCCTCGAGGGCCGGCTTGTCGGGAATGCCCGTGGCAGACGTCATCGCGTGAACTCCGGTTCGATATGCGCGGCACCGTGTCGTTGGTGAGGTGCCTGGTTGTGGAGCGCCCAGTTTATCGGCGCAGCGCATCCCTCGGCCGCGGGCGGGGTCTCGATTCGATGTCGGCGATCACCCTGCCCGTTGGGCGTCGGTGATCGTGACGGTACTCGTCGGTCGGGTCGTTCTGTGCCTAGGGCTGCTTCGTCACCGGGAACTTCTTGCTGACCTTGCTGCCGTCGTTGCCCAGGATCGTGAGGGTGTATTCGGTCGAATCGTTGCTGCAGAGCGCCTGGTACGGGTGGTACCCGTCGGGGAAGTCGGCGTCGGAACCGTTCGGCGGAAGCACCCAGCCCATCCCGCCGGTCATGGCATCATCCGTGTTCACGCCGAAGTAGGCGTTCTTGCCGTTGGCGCTCGTCCAATGAATAGACAGGTCGGGCGTGCCGTTGCTGCAGTCGAGCGTGCTGGGCGAGATCGTATAGCCGGTGATGGATGGCGTCGTCGACGGTGGCGGTGGAGGAGCGGTCGTCGTTGTCGGCGTCGTGGTGACCGTCGGCGTCGCCGATGCGGTCGCCGTCTGGCTCGCCGGACCCGACGCGCTGGGGCTGGTGGTGCCGACGGCAGTGGGCGTCCCGTCGCGGCCCAGGAGGACGATCAGCACGATGATGAGGCCGATCAGCAGAAGCGCTCCGAGGGCGATCAACGCGATCATGAGTCCGCGCGACGTCTTGCCCTCCCGCTCGATCGCCTCGTCGACCGTGGAGTCGTCGGGGGTGCCGATCCGTTGCGTGGGGGTGTCGTCGCTCAGGAGGGACTCCTCAGCGTTCTCCCGGGGGATGCCTCCGGATGGCTCACAGCATAGGGCTGAGCCGAGTTCGGCTCAACGGCCCGATTCGTCGACGGAGGTCCCGCGGGGCGGGTTCCATTCTCGCTACCCGGACGGCGTGGGGCTGACCGTCGCGGTCGCCGGAGTCATCCCCTCGGACGAGCTGTTCAGGAGAGCATCCGGTGATCCCGAACTGCCGTACTTCGCGATGAGCACCAGGATCAGCACGACGACCAGCAGAAGCACCAGACCGCCGATGCTTCCGAGGATGACCAGGTCGCGACGACGGGCGTGCCGCGAGGCGCGGGCGGCCTCCGCGGCGAGGCTCCTGCGCGTCGGCAGTGCCTGAGTCGGCTCGATCAGGGTGGACGTGATCGGGTCACCCGTCGCGAACGCCACCGGAGCCGGTGCACTCAGCAACCACCCCAGCGGATCGGCCGGAGCGGGAGCGGCGGGAGCGGCGGGAGCGGCGGGAACCGCCGTCCAGGCGTCGGTCGGTGACACGACCCCCTCGGGCGGCGTTTCAGGTGCGGCACCGAACAGCCGGGCGAATGCGTCCAGATCGTCGTTGTCGTCGCTCATGTCGACGGACATTCTGCCAGCGGCACCTGAGGCTCCCGGACCGCGGATGCGTCCCCGGGGTCAGGGCAGAAGATCCGCGACGAGCCGGGACAGTTGGGTCGTGGGCTCCAGCGCGAGCGCGGTGTGCAGGATCGCTCGGTAGCGCTCGAAGACGCCCAGAGCCTCCGACTGGTTGCCATCCGCCAGATGGATCCGGATGAGCAGGGCGTGAGGGCTTTCTCGCAGCGGGTCGATCCGCATCGCCGCTCGCCCGGCCCGGATCGCCTCGGCGTTGCGGCCATGAGCGAGCAGGCGCTGCCCCAGGGCCTCGAGGGCGCCTATGCGGAGCTGGCGCCAGTCCTCCGCCTCGGCGATGATCCAGTCGTCGTACCAGTCGGGAAGGAGTTCGCTCGACAGCAGCGAGATCGCCTCGGCGCCGAGATCGGCGGATTCGACCGGCCGGTCGAGGTGCAGCAATCGGTGCGCCAGCGCCTGGCCCTCACGCAGATCGACGACCACGCCCGGCCTCAGCCCGAGGCCGCCGGACTTGCTCACCTCCACCGTGCTTCGCACGAGTCCGTCGAGCCGGGTGAGCGCGGCACGCAGACTGATGCCGGCGCGCTCGTCCGAGACGTCCGGCCACATCGTCCCCGCGAGCGAGAAGCGCGCGATTGCGCGGTCGTGCAGCGCGAGGAAGATCAGCAGCCGCTGCGAGCCGATGGCAAGTTCGTCGATCGTGGTGGAGTCGACCCGCAGCCGGAAGGTCCCCAACAGGAAGAGCTCGACCCGCGAGCTGCGCGGAACGGAGGCGGCGTCCGGGGCCTCGGTGCGCGGCGCCTCGAGCGAGGCGGAGAGAGCGGATGCCGGCGAGAGCGGGTCCCAGCGCCTGGTCCATTCGTCGAGCGCGTGGATCCCGACCTTCAGGTCGTCGCCTTTGGCGGTCAGGATGTACCGGTCCCCGTCGCCCGTGGCGGAAAGCCGTTCCATGATCCCGGCGCCGACCAGCGAGGCCAACCGGGCCTCGAGAGTCTCCGGCGCGATGCCCAGATGCAGCTGGAAGTCGGCGAACCGGGTTGTCCCTCTCAGCATGGCCTCCGCGACGATGAGGAGGCTCCAGCGCTCGAACTGCATCATGCGGCACCTCCTCGCGACATGACCGTTCCACCACCGGGGTCAAGAGGACCTTACGCCCCTGGGTGCGACCGCCCCCTGGCGATCGCACCCCTCGCGACCTTCCCGCTCGCGTCCAGATACCACGGAGCGGGAATTCCTCACTCGCGCCCAGCGACCTCGGCTGCCCGTGCTCGCCATGCCCGGGCCGCGAGCGAAGCGCCCACGACGATGACCGCAATGGCAGGCAGAACGGGCACCAGAGGCGCATCGGTGCCGGTTGCCGCCAGTGAGTCGGCATTCCTGTCGGTGTCAGTGCCCGCGTTGCCGGCAGGGGGTGAGGACCCGGGGGCCGTCACGTTGTTCACGATCCTGGAGCTGCACACGATCAGCGACCCTCCGCCGTTGGCCGAGTTGTTGCACTGATTGATCGTCACGAGCAGAGCGGCAACCGAGGTGGATCCCGCTTCGACGGTGCAGCTCAGCGAGCTTCCGCCGCCGTTGTCGGAATCGTTGCACTGGGTGATGTCGGCGCCGGTGGTGCTCAGACCGTCCGGGTTGCAGGCGCGCAGCACGACGGTGCCTCCGGTCAACGAGCCATTGCACTGGTTCACCGTTGCGGCGACCGGCGTTGCCACGCCGGTGATGTTGTTGACGACGCTCACCGAGCACAGCAGCGAACCCCCGCTGGTGATCGCGTAGTTGCACTGCGAGACCGAGGTGACGAGCTCGGTCGACAGGGTGGTGCGCTCGACGCAGCTCGCGGTCAGGTCGGTGTTCGCCGCGCCGTGGCATTCCTTCACCGTCACCGATGAGCCGGTGGCCCCGGTTGCGACGTTGAGCGTGTTGACCACGGTGATGTCGCATTGCATGCCCAGGCCCGGCGAGTCATCCACGCTGCTGCACTGCGCGATGGTGGCCGCCGTCGCCGGCGAGGCCGGTCCCAGCGCGATGGCGAGCATGAGGGCCATGCCCCCGGTGAGGATCGCCGCCCCGATGCGTCGTCGGCGTCGGGTGGCCCGACTGTCCGTCGTACTCGTCATAGATCCCCCAAGGATGTCGAGCCCCACCATGCCCCGCGGGCCGTGACCCCGGCGTGACGGCGGTGTGACCGATGACGAACGTGCTGTCTACCCCTCGACGGGTGGCGACGGCTCCTGCAACGCAGCACGCGATGTCGGCGCGCTACGATGGGGCCACAGACATCGATCCGGCCATCACCGGGGAGTCCTCGGAAGAACGTCTCGCGCCAGACCAGGCGATGAGCCCAGTAGAACCGAGCGGGTCAGCCCGTCACAGCGGCAAGAAAGAGAGCGGTCGTCAGAGCGTGTCCATGTCAGGCACATCGGGCGGCAAGCGAGGTGGTACCGCGGCATCCGTCGTCCTCGTGGAAGAGAACACCACGACCACGGAGAGCGCGAGATGTACCCACGAGGAACTGACGAACCCGGCGTCCCGGCGTCGCCCGATTTCCCGGCGATCGAGCGCGGCATCCTGGCGTTCTGGAAGCGCGACGACACCTTCCAGGCGTCGATCGACAACCGCGACGGATGCCCGGAGTGGGTCTTCTACGACGGCCCACCGTTTGCGAACGGTCTGCCCCACTACGGCCACCTGCTGACCGGCTACGCCAAGGACCTCTTCCCGCGATACCAGACCATGCGCGGCAAACAGGTGCAGCGCCGCTTCGGGTGGGACACCCACGGCCTTCCCGCCGAGCTCGAGGCGATGCGCCAGCTCGGCATCACCCAGAAGCACGAGATCGAAGAGATGGGCATCGGCGCCTTCAACGCGAAGGCGCGCGAGTCGGTGCTGCGGTACACGAAGGAGTGGGAGGAGTACGTGACCCGCCAGGCGCGCTGGGTCGACTTCGAGCACGACTACAAGACGCTCAACGTGGAGTACATGGAGAGCGTCATCTGGGCGTTCAAGCAGCTCTACGAGAAGGGCCTCGCCTATGAGGGCTTCCGCGTGCTGCCGTACTGCTGGAACGACGAGACACCGCTCAGCAACCACGAGCTGCGGATGGATGACGACGTCTACCAGCTGCGTCAGGACCAGTCGGTCACGGTCACGTTCCCGCTCGTGGGCGAGAAGGCCGAGTCGCTCGGTCTCACCGGAGTCGAGGCGCTCGCCTGGACCACCACCCCGTGGACGCTGCCCACCAACGCCGCGCTCGCGGTCGGGCCTGAGATCGCCTACTCGGTCGTGCGCAGTTCGGACGGCGTGCACCAGTACCTGCTCGCGGCCGACACGGTCGGCGCCTATGCCAAGGAGCTGGGCGACGAGTCAGTTGTCACGGCCACCTTCACGGGCGCCCAGCTCGCCGGCGTCCGCTACGACCCGCTCTTCGACTTCTACCTCGACCAGTACGGCGAGCAGGCCTTCCAGGTCCTGGTCGCCGACTACGTCGCCACGGGGGAGGGCACCGGGATCGTGCACCAGGCGCCCGCCTACGGTGAAGACGACCAGGTGGTCTGCGCCGCGGCCGGCATCCCCGTCGTCCTGTCGCTGGATGACGGCGGCCGCTTCCTGAGCGCGGTACCTCCGGTGGCCGGGCAGCACTGGTTCGAGGCGAACAAGCCGCTCACCCAACGGCTGCGCGACGACGGCCGGCTGCTGCAGGTCAAGAGCTACGAGCACAGCTACCCGCACTGCTGGCGCTGCCGCAATCCGCTGATCTACAAGGCGGTGTCGAGCTGGTTCGTGCGGGTGCCCGAGTTCCGCGACCGCATGGTCGAGCTCAATCAGCAGATCAACTGGGTGCCCGAGAACGTGAAAGACGGCCAGTTCGGCAAGTGGCTGGCCAATGCTCGCGATTGGTCGATCAGCCGCAACCGCTACTGGGGCAGCCCGATCCCGGTCTGGAAGAGCGACAACCCCGAGTACCCCCGGGTCGACGTGTACGGCTCGCTCGACGAGCTGGAGCGCGACTTCGGCGTGCGGCTCGATGACCTGCACCGCCCGGCCATCGACGAGCTCACCCGGCCGAACCCCGACGACCCGACCGGCGCGAGCACCATGCGACGCATCCCGGATGTCTTGGATGTCTGGTTCGATTCCGGATCGATGCCGTTCGCCCAGGTGCATTACCCCTTCGAGAACCGCGAGTGGTTCGACACGCACAGCCCGGCCGACTTCATCGTCGAGTACATCGGGCAGACCCGCGGCTGGTTCTACCTGCTGCACGTGCTGTCGACCGCGCTGTTCGACCGGCCCGCGTTCACCAATGTGCTGAGCCACGGCATCGTGCTGGGCAACGACGGTCAGAAGATGTCGAAGAGCCTGCGCAATTACCCCGACGTCAACGAGGTCTTCGACCGCGACGGCTCGGATGCGATGCGCTGGTTCCTGCTGTCGAGCTCGGTGATCCGCGGCGGCAACCTGGTGGTGACCGAGGAAGGGATCCGCTCAGGCGTGCGCGAGCTGCTGCTGCCGCTGTGGAGCACCTACTACTTCTTCACCCTCTACGCGAACACCGCAGGCCCCGAGGGCTGCACGGCGGCCTTCCGCACCGATTCGTCGAACGTGCTCGACCGCTACCTTCTGGCCAAGACCGGTGAGGTGCTCGAGCAGGTCACCGCGCACCTCGACGACTTCGACACCCCGTTCGCGGCCAACGCGTTGCGCGACTTCGGCGACGTGCTCACGAACTGGTACGTGCGGCGCAGCCGCGACCGGTTCTGGGCAGGCGACGACCGGGACGCATTCGACACCCTGTACACCGTGCTCGTCACGCTGACGCAGCTGGCGGCGCCCCTGCTGCCCCTGATCAGCGAAGAGATCTACCGCGGCCTGACCGGTGAGCGCAGCGTGCACCTGGCCGATTGGCCGGATGCCGCAGCATTCCCCAGCGATCCGGCTCTGGTCGCCGCCATGGACCGCGTGCGCGAGATCGCGTCGTCGGGGCTCGCGCTGCGCAAGGCGCGCGGATTGCGGGTGCGGCTGCCGCTTGCCCGCCTGACCGTCGTGACCCCGGAATCGTCGGCAATTCAGGATTACCTGGACATCCTGGCCGACGAGCTCAACGTCAAGCTCGTCGTTCCTGAGACGTTCACGGCCGAGAGCCTCGTCGCCCACGGTCTCGAGCAGAAGCTGACCGTCAACGCCCGTGCGCTGGGCCCACGGCTCGGCAAGGGCGTGCAAGACGTGATCCGAGAAGCGAAAGCCGGTAACTGGTCGGCTGATCCCGTGGTGCGCGTCGGCGACGTCGAACTCGCCGAGGGCGAGTACACGCTCGAGATCGACGTGGCGGATCCGGAGAGCGCGATCGCCCTCCTGCCCGGTGGCGGATTCGTCGTGCTCGACACGCACCTGACACGCGAACTCGAGGCCGAGGGTCTCGCCCGTGACGTGGTGCGCGCCGTGCAGCAGGCCCGCAAGGACGCCGGCCTCGACGTCGGCGACCGCATCTCGCTCACGATTCTCGGCGACGCCGACGCGGTTGGCGCCGTGGAGGCGCACCGCGACCTGATCGCGAGCGAGACCCTTGCCACAGACCTGACGGCCCGCGAGGCTGAGACCGGCACGACGGGGACCGCAGTGGGATCGGGGTCGTCGGTGGCAATCGAATTGGAGCGGGCGTGAGCGGCATCGTGGGTGGCCCGAACGACGGCGAGCCGGACGAGTTCGGCGACATCGGCGACGGCAACGGATCGCTCGGCTTCCCCGAACTCCCCGACCTTCCCGATGCCGACCGCATCCTGAGCGACGAGGAATCCGCCGCCTACGAAGCCGAGTATCAGGAGGCCGCAGACGAGGCGTACCGCGAACTCCTCGAACGGATCGGCGAGGGCAGCCCGCAGCCCCGTCTCGAGCCGACCCGCCGGGCCGTCGAACTGCTCGGCGACCCGCAGCGCGCCGCGCCGATCGTGCACATCACCGGCACGAACGGCAAGACCTCGACCAGCCGGATGATCGAGTCGCTGCTGCGCGCCACCGGGCTGAAGACCGGGCTGCTCACCAGCCCGCACCTGGTGCGGGTCAACGAGCGGATCATGATCGATGGACGCCCGGTGACCAACGAGGCGTTCGCCCGCAACTGGGACGACATCACCCCCTACCTGCTGATGACCGACGCCGAGCTGATCGCCAACGACGACGAGCCGCTGACCTTCTTCGAGGCGCTCACGGTGCTGGCCTTCGCGATCTTCGCGGATGCCCCGGTCGACGTCGTGGTGCTCGAGGTCGGCATGGGCGGCGAGTGGGATTCCACCAATGTCGCCGACGGGCAGGTCGCCGTCTTCACGCCGATCGCGCTCGACCACCAGGCCCGGCTCGGCAACACGGTCGCCGAGATCGCCCGCACCAAGGCCGGGATCATCAAGCCGGCAGCATCCGTCGTGACGGCGATGCAGACGATCGAGGCGCTCGACGAACTGCGCGAGGCCGCCAAGCTCGACGAGGCGACGATGTCGATCGAGGCCGTCGACTTCGCCCTCGAGTCGACGACGGTCGCCGTCGGCGGCCAGGTGATCGACGTGCGCGGTCGGGCCGGACGCTACGAGGGCGTCTACCTGCCGCTCTACGGCGACCATCAGGCGCAGAATGCCGCGGTGGCGATCGCGGCGGTCGAAACCTTCCTGGGCGACGGCACGGTTGCTCTGGGCGACGACGTGGTGAGCGAAGGGCTGGGCACGGTCACCTCGCCCGGGCGGCTGCAGCTGATCGGCGTCGAGCCGACCGTGCTCGTGGATGCGGCGCACAACCCGCACGGCTCCCGCGCGCTCGCCGCCGCCCTCGGCGAGTACTTCGACTTCGACGAGTGGATCGTCGTGCTCTCGGTGCTCGGCGACAAGGATGCGGCGGGCATCATCCGCGAACTCGCCCCGGCGGTCGATCGTTTCATCGCGACCAACTCGCACTCCGACCGTGCGATCCCGGCTGACGATCTCGGCGAGCTGGTGGCCGAGATCGCCGGGCAGGAGGCGGTCATCACGATCGGCCAGCCCCACGACGCCCTCGATCGGGCCCGCGACTGGGCGCTCGAGTCGCCGCGCCGCGCGGTGCTGGTCACCGGGTCCATCACCCTGGTCGGCGAGGCGATGGCCCGCGCGGCCGCCGAGGGCTGGAAGCCATGAGGCGCCGCCGCAGCACCACCGAGAGCCTGCTGTCGATCGTGCTGCTGCTCGAGGCGATCCTGCTGTTCTTCGTCAGCCTGGTGCTCTTCGGGCTGAAGACCGTGACGCCTGAGGTCGCCTTCGGCGGGGGAGCGGCGTTCGTCGTCGTGATCCTGGGCACGATCCTGCTGCTGCGCTGGCCGGTCGGAGTCGCGATCGGCTGGGTGATCCAGGCCGCCCTGATCGCGCTCGGCCTGCTCAATCCGGTGATGTACGTCGTCGGTGCCGGCTTCGCCGCCTTCTGGACCTGGTGCTTCGTGCGCGGGCGCCAGATCGACCGCGCGCGACGCGCCCACCTGGCCGCCCATCCCGAAGCCGTCCCCCCACTCACCGCACCCGAAGGAGACACCCCATGACCCCCATCGAGCAGACCGAAGAGACGCTCGTCATCGTCAAGCCCGACGGTGTCGCACGCAACCTGACCGGCGAGATCCTGCGCCGCATCGAGGCCAAGGGCTACCAGCTGGTGGACATCCGGATGTTGCAGGCCGACCGCGACCTTCTCGCCCAGCACTACGCCGAGCACGAGGGCAAGCCGTTCTACGAGCCCCTGGTGGACTTCATGCAGAGCGGCCCCGTGGTCGCCGTCCGGGTCACCGGCAATCGTGTGATCGAGGGATTCCGCTCGCTGGCGGGCACCACCGACCCGACGAGCGCCGCACCGGGCACGATCCGCGGCGATCTCGGTCGCGACTGGGGCGTCGCCGTGCAGCAGAACCTGGTGCACGGCAGCGACTCACCCGAGAGCGCGGCGCGCGAGCTCGCGCTCTGGTTCGCCTGAGTCGGGTGATGCGGGACTACCCCGCCAGCGCCTGCTGAATGAACGAGCTGAATGAGGCCGCGTCGGTGACGCTGCCGGTGTAGTACTTGCCGTTCACGAGCACCGTCGGCGTGCCGAATTGGCCGCTGCTGGGGCTGAGGAGTTTCGGGTTGGAGGTCGCCCGGTTGGTGGCGGCGGCCAGCCACGACTTGAAGCTCTCGCCCTTGATGCAGGCGTCGACGTCCGCGTTCCTGAGGCCCGCCGAGTGCACGAGCGAGATGATCTGCGTGTTCGTGAGCCCGGTCGTCTGTTCCGCGGGCTGCTTGGCATAGAACTCGGTCATCACGTCGAGGAAGCTGTCGGGGGCGAAGTTGGCCACGCACGCCCCGGCGTCGTTCGCGCGGCTGGAATACCGGGCTCCCAGTGAGCTGCGGTCGAGGATGGCGACCGGGTGCACCTCGAGGGTGGCCTGGCCGTTCTTGACCAGCGAGTCGATCTGCGCTGCGTTGGCGGCTTCGAAAGCCTGGCAGACCGGGCAGGCGAAGTCGACGTAGGTGACGATGTGCGCCAGGCCATCGTTCGGGTACACGGTGGGGGTCGGCGTCCCCTTCGCCTTGATCGCGGGCGTCGTGGTCGGGGTGATCGTGCCGTTGACGCCGGTGAACAGGATGCCGTCGCTGATCATGTTCTTCGGGCCTGCGGCGGTCTGGGGCGCGGGCCCGCTCGACGAGACCACGAGCACCACGATCGCAACGATCGCGAGCACCACAACGGTCACTCCGGACGGGATCAGCCAGCGCCTCAGTCGCTCCTGTCGCTTCTGCTTCTCGCGGGTCAGGCGAGCCTGCTCGCGCGCGGCATCGCGCTTCTCGTTCTTGGTCGGACGCAGATCGGGCACGGGCTGAACCTATTGGTTTCTCTTCGAAGAATGCTGGATGTCGGTGGGGTGCGTCGCGTCAGAGAGCCGACAGCACGTTGAGTTGCAGCTGAGCGATGAGGGCGACGATGAGGTAGCTGATGACCGTGATCGGGACGATCCACGGCCGGAGAGCACGTCCGACTCGCACCGTCGGCTCGCCGTAGACGCCCTCGGCCAGGTTGCGGATCGTCACCGCGAAGAACAACGGGATGGTGGCCGACCACACGACCATGCACCAAGGGCACAGGGTGCCGAGGTGGAAGATGCTCTTGGTGATCAGGAAGATGACGAAGACCAGGGCGCCGGCGACGCCGAGGTTGAACAGGATCCAGTACCAGCGTGCGAAGCGCGCGCCGGCCAGCAGCGAGACGCCGACGGCGATGACTGCCGCGAATCCGCCTAACCCGATGATCGGGTTCGGGAAGCCGAATGCCGAGCCTTCCGGAGAGTTGAGATTCGCCGTGCACTGCACGATGAAGCCGAAGTCGCAACTGAGTTTCGTATTCGGATGCTCGTACCCGATGAACTTGTCGAGCGTCAGCTGGAAGGCGGCCCACCACCCGGCGGCGCCGGCCACGAGGAGGAAGATCCCCAAGATCCAGGGGCGGCGGGGAGCAATCACGGCATCGGTCACGCGCTGATTATGGCAACGCGACGGTGGGGATACGCCCACAATCGCCCGGGCATGCGATAATTGACGAGAAGTCGTTACGAGCCGCGCTCGCGACGGCACCACAGACAGCTTGACCGGGCACGCTCCGCCGACGATGTTTCCCAAACATAGGCAGCGGAGCGAATCGGGCCACGAGCGCACCACACGTGCAGCACGTGACGGACAGCCAGTTCCGAAGCGCAGGATCGCGAACCGCGATATCCGCGCCGCGCAGTGACAGGGCGCAAACCACAGGATTTGCGGGGCCTCGAGGGGTGTCGCACACGAAAAGTAGCCGGCATGGCGCGGCCATCGCCCGGACGAGGAGTGCACCAGCGATGGTGAAGAAGACACGTTCCGACAATCCGAACCCCGACGACGCGGGCTCACCCCAGGTCACGGAGACCGAGAAGCCGAAGCGCGGTCTGCGCAGCCGCATCGCCGCGGCCAAGAGCGCCGCGACGCACGTGAACGCCGGCGCCGACATCGTGCTCGACACGGCTCAGGATGCCGAGGCTCCGGCCGCGGCGAAGCGCACCGGCGGCAGGAAGAAGAAGGGCGAGGCCGAGCCGGAGGGCGCGGTCTCCGCAGCCCCCGTGACGTCAGCCGCCGCCGCTCCGGCGGGTCGCGGTGCGATCGCGCCCCTCCTGTTCCAGGCGCCCGACCTGCCGACTCCGTCGCCCGAGGCGATGGCTCGGCCTGCCCACAATCAGCGCGGAGGTGCGCCGGCCTCCGATGACGAACCGGGCGGCGCCACCCGCCGTCGCACCCGTCGTCGCTCCGGCGACGCGCCGCGCGAGGGCGAGGACGCGCCGAACACGACCGTGCGGGTGCGCCAGCCGCGTCAGCAGCAGGAGCCGAAGCTCATCACCGAGCCGCAGCGGGTCAAGGGCTCGACCCGGCTCGAGGCGAAGAAGCAGCGCCGCCGCGACGGACGCGACGCCGGCCGCCGCCGCCCGGTCGTGACCGAGGCCGAGTTCCTCGCGCGCCGCGAGAGCGTCGACCGCGTGATGGTGGTGCGCAGCAAGTTCGGGCGCATCCAGATCGGCGTGCTCGAAGACGGCGTGCTGGTTGAGCACTACGTGGCCCGAGCCGCGGATGCCAGCCTGATCGGCAACGTCTACCTCGGCCGTGTGCAGAACGTGCTGCCGAGCATGGAGGCCGCCTTCGTCGACATCGGGCGCGGCCGCAACGCCGTGCTGTACGCAGGTGAGGTCGACTGGGAGGCCGCTTCCGCTGCCGCCGACAGCGACGGCCGCGACGGTAAGAACCAGGCTCGCAAGATCGAGCTGGCGCTGCATCCCGGCGACCGCGTGCTGGTGCAGGTCACCAAAGACCCGATCGGCCACAAGGGCGCGCGCCTCACCAGCCAGGTGAGCCTGCCCGGCCGCTACCTGGTCTACGTGCCCAACGGCTCGATGAACGGCATCAGCCGCAAGCTGCCCGATACCGAGCGTGCGCGCCTGAAGAAGATCCTGAAAGAGGTGCTTCCGGATGACGCGGGCGTCATCGTGCGCACCGCCGCCGAGGGCGCGACCGAGGAGCAGTTGACGCTCGACGTGCAGCGCCTCACCAGCCAGTGGGCCGAGATCGAGCACGCGGTCGAGACGCAGCAGGCTCCCGCGCTGCTGCACAGCGAGCCCGACCTGCTGATCAAGATCGTGCGCGACGTCTTCAACGAGGACTTCCAGAAGCTGGTGATCGAGGGCGACGACGCGCTCGACACGATCTCGTCGTACGTCGGCGCCGTCGCTCCGGATCTCGTCGATCGGATCGAGAAGTACGAGTCGGGTGTCGACTCCTTCGACAAGTACCGCATCGCCGAGCAGATCGAGAAGGCGCTCGAGCGCAAGGTCTGGCTTCCCTCCGGCGGTTCGTTGATCATCGACCGCACCGAGGCCATGACGGTCATCGACGTCAACACCGGCAAGTTCGTCGGCTCGGGCGGCAACCTCGAAGAGACCGTCACCAAGAACAACCTCGAGGCGGCCGAAGAGATCGTGCGCCAGCTGCGGCTGCGCGACATCGGCGGCATCATCGTCGTCGACTTCATCGACATGGTGCTCGAGAGCAACCGCGACCTCGTGCTGCGGCGCGTCGTCGAGTGCCTCAGCCGCGACCGCACCAAGCACCAGGTGGCCGAGGTCACCAGCCTCGGGCTCGTCCAGATGACGCGCAAGAAGCTCGGCCTCGGGCTGGTCGAGTCGTTCAGCGAGAACTGCGAGGTGTGCGCGGGGCGCGGCATCGTCATCCACCACGACCCGGTGTTCAAGCACCGCTCGCCCGAGCCGATCGGATCGTCGGCCGGCTCGCAGAACGGGTCGACCTCGTCACGCGGCCGGCGCGGTCGCGGGGGCTCGGGCGGCGGCCAGAGTTCGCAGGGCTCGGTCAAGAACGGCGTCGGCTCGACCGGCACGCACGCCATCACCGAAGACGTGCGCAATGCGCTCGCCCAGATCGCCAAGAGCACGGTTCCGCACCTCGAGCACGATCACGCCGAGCACGCGCACGCCGGCTCCGATCACGCCGCGTCCGACGACCAGACCGGCGCCGAGGCGCCGAGCGGCATCGTGCGGAATCAGGCCGCTGAGGCGGCCGCGGCTTCCCCCGAGTCGCCGGTCGAGATCCTCGACATCCCGGTTCCCGCGGTCAAGAGCTCCCGGTCGTCGCGCCGCATCAGCACTCAGGATGCCGAGCAGCTGCTCGGGTCGGTGCTCGGCGCTCTTCCCGAGCCGAAGCAGGCCGGGCAGGGGCGGGTGCGCGCGTCTCGCCGAGCGTCGAGTGCCGGAGCGGTCGTCACGCCATCGGAGGTCGTCGAGTAGCCGACGCGGCGAGCTGCTTCTTCTGGGCCTGCGTGACGCGAAGCCCTGAGCGCTGCAACCGGCTCAACAGTTCGCGCCCCGTGACCGGGTGCGCGCCGAGCGCGATCATGGCCTCGCGGCGCTCCAGGGGAACGTCGTAATGGTCGTGGTCGAAGCCGCGCTCGGGGATGCCCGCGCGTCGCGCGAAGGAATGCAGCTCATCCAGCGAGGAATCGCTGACAAGATGGGCCCAGACCGTGCCGTGCGCCGGCCAGATCGCCTCGTCGATCAGCACGGTCATGGGGCGATCCTAAGCGTGGAGGTGCGGCATGTCCGAGGTCATCACGAAGGCGATGAAGCGGCCCGGGATTGCGCCCGCCTTCCTGACCGGGCTGGGTGTGTTCGCGACACTGCTGGTGACCGGGGTCGTTCAGGCGATCCTCTCGATCCTGTGGGCGGCGACGGCCGGGTCGTCACCGTCGGGCTACCTCGGTCAAGTCTGGAGCCAGCACCTGCAGGAGTCGCTGTCCGGACGCTTGCCGTTCGCGATCGGGGTGTTCCTGTGCTTCTGGCAGCTGGCGCCGATCGCGCCCGTGCTGCGGCTGGCGCACGTGGTGACGCGTTCGATCCTCGCGGCGCTGGTTGGTGGCACCGTGATGTGGCTTGTGCTCATGGCGCTCCAGCTCGTCGCTGCCGTCGTGCGGACCCCGTTCTCCACGCCGGCGTTCACGGTGCTCGGCGAGCTGGGGCCGGACGCGCTTCAGGCACTGTTCCAAACGCTCTCGGCGATCGTGGCGTGGCTCCCGGTCGCCGTTCTTGGCGGGATTCTGCTCTGGGGATGGCTGCAACGGCATCCACTCGACAAGCCGGTGCACGGCGCCCTCGACGAGGTTTGACCCTGTCTGTATTTTCCGGGTATTGTTGACCTTTGGTGTGCGCAGGGCTGAGCCCGCGACTTGGCACCCAGACTTCCATTTTTTGAGTTAGGAACACTCGTGGTTTACGCAATCGTGCGCGCCGGTGGGCGGCAGGAGAAGGTCGAGGTCGGCACGATCGTCGTCCTCGACCGCATCAAGGCCGACAAAGATGGCAACATCCAGTTGGCGCCGGTTCTGCTCGTCGACGGTGACACCATCACCCACGATGCCAAGGCGCTCGCCAAGGTGACGGTCACGGCCGAGGTCATCAGCGATCTGCGCGGCCCGAAGATCGTCATCCAGAAGTTCAAGAACAAGACCGGGTACAAGAAGCGCCAGGGTTTTCGCGCCGACCTGACCCGCGTCAAGATCACCGGAATCAAGTAGTTTTTTCGGCCGAAGGGGCTAACAGACATGGCACACAAGAAGGGCGCGTCCTCGACCCGCAACGGTCGCGACTCGAACGCCCAGTACCTCGGCGTCAAGCGCTTCGGCGGCCAGGTCGTCAAGGCCGGCGAGATCATCGTGCGTCAGCGCGGCACGCACTTCCACCCCGGCGACAACGTCGGCCGTGGCGGCGACGACACCCTGTTCGCCCTCGCGGCGGGCGCGGTGCAGTTCGGCGCCAAGGGCGGTCGCAAGGTCGTCAACATCGTTCCGGCGGCCTAGCCCCGGCGCGATCAGTTGCGTTGAAGGGCGAGCTTCGGCTCGCCCTTTTCGCTTGTCAGGCTCATCAGGCTCGTCCGCAGAAAAAGGAGAACTCATGGCGACGTTCGTCGACCAGGTGACGCTCCACCTGCGCGCAGGCCACGGCGGCAACGGCTGCGTGTCGGTCAAGCGCGAGAAGTTCAAGCCCCTCGCCGGCCCGGACGGCGGCAACGGCGGGCACGGCGGCGACATCATCCTGGTGGCCGACCCGCAGGTGACCACGCTGCTCGGCTACCACCGGGCTCCTCATCGGTCCAGCGGCAACGGGGGCCCCGGCATGGGCGATCACCGCAGCGGCTACGCAGGCGAGACGCTGGTGCTGCCGGTGCCGGTGGGCACCGTCGTTTCTTCCGCCGACGGCGAGGTGCTCATCGATCTCGATCGACCCGGCCTCGAACTCGTGGTCGCGCCCGGCGGTCAGGGCGGACTCGGCAACGCCGCCCTCGCCAACACGAAGCGCAAGGCGCCGGGCTTCGCCCTGCTCGGCACCGAGGGCTGGTCGGGTGACATCCGGCTCGAGCTGAAGACGGTCGCGGATGTCGCGCTGGTCGGCTACCCGAGCGCCGGCAAGTCGAGCCTGGTGGCGGCCATGAGCTCGGCGAAGCCGAAGATTGCCGACTACCCGTTCACGACCCTGCACCCCAATCTCGGCGTGGTCGAATCCGGTGAGACGCGGTACACGATCGCCGACGTCCCCGGGCTGATCGAGGGCGCCAGCGAGGGAAAGGGCCTCGGGTTGGAGTTCCTGCGCCACGTCGAGCGCTGCAGCGCGCTGCTGCACGTGCTCGACTGCGGCACGCTCGATCCCGGCCGCGATCCGATCAGCGACCTCGACGTGATCCTCGGCGAGCTGGCCGCCTATCCGGTCCCTGAGGGTCAGACGCCGCTGCTCGACCGGCCGCAGTTGATCGCCCTCAACAAGATCGACGTGCCCGACGCCCGTGAGCTGGCCGACTTCGTGCGACCCGCCCTCGAGGAACGGGGATACCGGGTGTTCGAGATCTCGGCGGTGAGCCGCGAGGGGCTGCGCGAGCTGTCGTTCGCGCTGGCCGAACTGGTCGAGGCCGACCGCGCCGTCAAGGCGGCGATGCCGGTGCAGCAGCGCATCGTCATCCGTCCGCGCGCCGTCAATGAGCCCGACTTCGTGATCAAGGTCGAGGGCGGCACCGAGCCGCTCTACCGGGTCATCGGCGCCAAGCCCGAGCGCTGGTTGCAGCAGACCGACTTCACCAACGACGAGGCGGTCGGCTTCTTCGCCGACCGGCTGGCGAAGCTGGGCGTCGAAGACGGCCTGTTCAAGGCGGGCGCGCTGCCGGGTTCGACCGTCATGATCGGCGCCGGCGCCGGAGTCGTGTTCGACTGGGAGCCCACGCTGACCTCCGCGGCCGAGCTGATCACCAGCCCGCGCGGCACTGATGCGCGTTTCGACGACAACCGCCGCGCCACCCGCGGCCAGCGCCGCGAAGAATACTTCGAGCGGATGGACGCCAAGGCGGCCGCCCGCGCAGAGCTGGCCGCCGAGCGCGAGGCTGGTCTTTGGCGCGAAGACGCCGGCACCTGGGACAGCTCAGACGAGAAGCCCGACGAAACGGACGACGAATGACCGACGAGCAGTCCGAGACCCGACGGGCAGCAGTCGTCGGGGCCAAGCGCGTCGTGGTGAAGGTGGGCTCCTCGTCGATCAGCGGCGCCAACGCCGACCAGATCGGGCCGCTCGTCGACGCACTCGCCGCGACGCACGCGCGGGGCGCCGAAGTCATCCTGGTCTCGTCGGGTGCGATCGCGACCGGCATGCCCTATCTGAAGCTGGATTCCCGGCCCACCGATCTGGCCACCCAGCAGGCCGCGGCGGCGGTCGGCCAGAACGTGCTGATCTACCGCTATCAAGACAGCCTCGACCGCTTCGGCATCGTGGCCGGCCAGGTGCTGCTGACCGCGGGCGATCTCGAGAATCCGACCCACCGCAGCAACGCGCAGCGCGCCATGGAGCGGCTGCTCGGTCTGCGCATCCTGCCGATCGTCAATGAGAACGACACGGTCGCCACGCACGAGATCCGCTTCGGCGACAATGATCGGCTCGCGGCCATGGTCAGCGAACTGATCGGCGCCGAGCTGCTGGTGCTGCTGAGCGACGTGGACGCGCTCTACACCCGGCCCCCGCACGAGCCGGGAGCCCGACCGATCGCGAACGTTCCGTTCAGCGATGACCTGTCGGGCGTCGAGCTGGGCGACATCGGCGCAGCTGGCGTCGGCACCGGGGGAGCGGGCACCAAGATCGCGGCGGCCAAGTTGGCTGCCGCATCCGGGACTCCCGTGCTGCTGGCCTCGACCGGCAATGTGGCCGCCGCTCTCGCCGGCGAGGTCACCGGCACCTGGTTCGAGCCCGTCAGCTGAGATGCACTTCCCTCGTCGCTGACGGCACCAGAGGCACGGCCAGCGCGGGCGCGATCGCGACCAGGGCGAACGCCGCGGGATACCCGACCAGCCCGATCAGCGCGCCGACAGCAGGAGCCACGATGGCCGCGCCGAGGAACTGCCCGGTGTTCTGCGCCCCGAGTGCTCGGCCCGACCAGTGCGGTCCGGCGAACTCGGCAACCGCCGTGAACGAGAGGCCGTTGTCGGCGACGCTGATGCAGCTGGCCAGCACGTAGCAGACGGCTGCCGCGGCATCCCATTCCAGGGCGCCGGCGGCGGCCGTCAGCAGCAGCAACAGGATGCCGGCGATCGCCACCCAGCGAAGGGGGCGCAGTCGACTTCCGACACGGTCGCTGAGCACCCCGACGGCGATGCGGCCCCCTGCCCCGAGGAACTGCGCCGCCGCGACGACGATCCCCGCCGCGAGGGTCGTCCAGTGCAGATCGACCACGAACCAGACCAGGCCGAACGTCGAGAGGGCGAACTGCGGCACGACGAGCAGGATCGACACCAGGTGGATGCGCAGCAGGGTCCGGTCGCGCCGGTACGGGTTGTCGCTCGTGCCCTCGACCCGCACGCGCTCGGGTCGAGGCGGATCGACGATGACCACCAGGCATCCGATCACGCTCACGCCCACGAGCACCGCGCCGAAGATCAGGGCCGGCGCGATGACACCGGATGCCACGAGCGGCGGGATCACCAGCGCCGCCACCGCCACCCCCAGCGGCTGGCAGCTCTGCCGGATGCCCATGGCGAGCCCCCTGCGCTCCTTCGAGAACCAGCCGACCACGACCCGCCCGCTGGCGGCGTTCGTCGAAGCCGCCCCGATTCCGGCCACGACCAGGATCGCGCCGAGCGCGCCATAGCTGCTGACGAACGAGGCGCCGACGACCGCGATGGTCGTGATGACCAGGCCGACCACGAGGATGCGGTGCTCGCCCCACCGGTCGGTCGCCGCGCCCCAGGCGACCAGCGAGAGCACCAGGCCGAGGCTGGGCGCGGCGGCAAGGAGCCCGGCCTGCGCAAGGCTCAGCCCGCGCTGCTCGTGCAGCAGGGGGATCAGGAAGGCCGGCGTCGACGTCACGACCGTCGTCGACGCCTGGGCGACGACCACCACGGCGAGCATCAGCCAGGGGCGGGGCGTCCGCAGGCCGCGCCAGGCGGAAGCGAGTGCCGTGGTCACCCCGTCAAGCCTAGGCGCGCCCTCGAGCCGTAGAATCTGGCCATGTCCGACACCGTGACCGCCCTGGCTCCGCCCTCCCTCGACGAGAAGCTCGATGCTGCTCGCCGTGCCTCGATCGTGCTGGCCACCACCGCATCCGGCCCGAAAGACGCGGGTCTCGAGGCGATCGCGCGGGCGGTCGAGAGCGGCGCGGCGCGCATCCTGCCCGCCAACGAGCTCGACATCGCGAACGGCCGCGAGAACGGCCTGAGCGCCGGTCTGCAAGACCGCCTGCGGCTCGACCCGGCGCGGCTTCAGGGGCTCGCCGACGCGGTACGCCAGATCGCCGCCCTGCCCGATCCGGTCGGCGAGGTGGTGCGCGGCTCGACGCTGCCGAATGGCCTGCTGCTCAGCCAGGTGCGGGTGCCCTTCGGCGTGATCGGCGCGATCTACGAAGCCCGGCCCAATGTCACGATCGACATCGCGGCGCTGGCGCTCAAGAGCGGCAACGCCGTCGTGCTGCGGGGCGGCCGTGCCGCGTCGAACACGAACGCTGTTCTGGTCGAGTTGCTGCAGCAGGCGCTCGAGAGCGTCGGACTTCCCGGCGAGTCGGTGCAGACCATCGACGAACTCGGCAGAGAGGGCGGCACCGCGCTGATGCAGGCGCGCGGCAAAGTCGACGTGCTGATCCCGCGCGGCAGCGCCGAGCTGATCGACAGGGTGGTGCGCGATTCGAAGGTGCCGGTGATCGAGACCGGCGCCGGGGTCGTGCACCTCTTCCTCGACGAGAACGCCGACGAGCGGATGGCCGTCGAGATCGCGGTGAATGCGAAAGTGCAGCGACCGAGCGTCTGCAACGCTCTCGAGACCCTGCTGGTCGACGCACGCGCGGCGGAGCGCCTGCTGCCTCCGGTGCTCGCGGCCCTGCGCGAGCAGGGGGTGACCCTGCACGCCGACGAGCGCGCGCGGGCGATCTTCCCGGACTCGGTGCCCGTGGTCGACGAGGACTGGTCGACCGAGCACATGAGCCTCGACCTGTCGGTCGGGGTCGTCGACGATCTGGATTCCGCGCTCGCGCACATCCGGAGGTACTCGACGCACCACACCGAGACCATCGTGACCAACGACCTCGCCCGGGCCGAGCGGTTTCTCGCCGAGGTGGATTCCGCTGTGGTCATGGTGAACGCGTCCACCCGCTTCACCGACGGCGGCGAGTTCGGGTTCGGCGCCGAGGTCGGCATTTCGACGCAGAAGCTGCACGCACGCGGCCCGATGGGACTGCCCGAGCTGACCAGTACGAAATGGCTGGTGCGCGGGTCGGGGCAGATCCGCGGCTGAGCACCCGACTAGGCTCGAACTCATGTCGCCCCTGTATTCGCTGCTCACCGAAGCGGCACCCGCACAGCTCGTCATGCCCAACTGGGCGTTCCCGGCGATCGCCGGCGCCTTCTTCCTGGTGGTCGCCCTGGTCACCTGGAGCTACCGGGATGTGGCCAACCGCCACAGCGACAAGACCGGCGGCACGTCCGGTCACTCCGACGCCGGACACGGCCACCACTAGATCGCTTTGCCGGTGAGCGAAGAGGCCGTGCGCCGACGTCGAGTCGGCGTCATGGGCGGCACCTTCGATCCCATCCACCACGGCCACTTGGTGGCGGCGAGCGAGGTGCAGCAGAGCTTCGACCTCGACGAGGTCATCTTCGTGCCCACCGGCCAACCGTGGATGAAAGAGGACGTGAGCCCGGCCGAGCACCGGTACCTCATGACCGTGATCGCCACCGCGTCGAATCCGCGGTTCACCACGAGCCGCGTCGACATCGACCGCGGCGGCATCACCTACACGATCGACACCCTGCGCGACCTGCGCAGCCTGCATCCGGATGCCGATCTCTTCTTCATCACCGGCGCCGACGCCGTGGCCCAGATCGTCGAGTGGAAAGACGTGGAAGAACTCTGGGATTTGGCGCATTTCGTCGCCGTTTCGCGCCCCGGCCACGCGTTGAGCATTCGCGGATTGCCAGAGCAGGGCGTAAGCTCCCTTGAGGTACCCGCCCTTGCGATCTCGTCAACGGATTGCCGACGGCGAGTCGACCGGGGTTTCCCGGTGTGGTACTTGGTCCCCGACGGTGTTGTTCAGTACATCTCCAAGCATCACCTCTACCGGAGTAGGACATGACAACATTCCAGGAACCGCCGTTGCAGTCGCGACGCGCGGCACGCCAGAACGAGCGAGCCGACGCCCCGCCGGGTGGTTTCACGGACCCGAATGCCGTGAACCCGCCCCCCGCATCGCCAGCCGCGCCCTCCGCTCCTGCGGAACCTTTGAACTATGCGACGACCACGCGTCCGCCGCTTCCGCAGTACGACGGGCAGAATCTCCGCCCCCGGCGCACTGCGGAAACGCCCGGACACGCCGACCTGCCGCCGACCGAAGCGCTTCCCCGACAGGACGCGCCGTCGTACCGGCCGAAGGACTACAGCCCCGAGGGTCGCCGTTCGGTGACGCCGAACTGGGCGCCGTCGTACGACGGCACCGTCGACTTCCAGACCCAGAATCGCGACCAGGTGCTCGCCTCGGCCGTTGAGACCGGGTATGCCCCCACCGCACCGGCTGCCGAGGGCGAGCACACGCTGACCCGCCGCGAGCTGCGCGCCCTGCGCGAGGCGGATGGCATCACCGCCGCCCCGACCGATCCGACGCCGGTGGTCGCGCCGTATCCGGCTGCCGCGCCGTACGCGCCGGCGCCCGAACCCGTCGAACCCTTCGATCTCGTCGCACCGGCGCCGATCGCGCCGACTCCTCGGACCTCGACCCGGCTCGATTCTGCGCTTGCCGAGTTCGACGCTCTCGCCGCCGGGCGCGAAGCCGTGATCCCAGCACCGGATGCACCAGCCCCGCTGCTCGGACGCCGCGCCGCCCAGCAGCCCCAGGACGCGGTACCGCCGCAGCCCGCCGCCCAGGCGGCACCAGCCCCGCAAGACGCCTTGTCGACGTTCGAGGCCCTCTTCGCGGCTCCCTCCAGCCCTCCGGCAGCCGCACAACCCGCGGCTCCCGCGGCACCGGCTCCCGCAGCGCCTGCTCCCTCGGCGGCGGCGCAGCTCCTCGCACCACCTGTCGTCGCATCGGCTCCTGCGCCTGCTCCCGAGCAGCCGTGGGCCGTGGACCCGCTGCTCTCGGCACCGGCCCCGCAGGGCGCGCCCGCGCTCGTGCAGCCACCGGCGAGTCCGCCTCTCGCGACAGGGGCGCCTGCCAATCCGGCATCCGGCCCGACGTCCGTGGGGCACTGGTCGACCCAGGCCGACCTCGACGACGCCCAGCAGGTCACCGAGACCACCATCTCGCGCAGCGTCGGGGCGGGCAGCGGCGCGATCACCACGAGCGCTCTGGTGCTGCCTTCTGTGCCGGAGCGGAGCATCGCGGGGCCGATGAACAGCAGCGGCGAGATCCTGCTGACCGGTTCGATCTCGCTGCCGCACAGCTACTCCCAGACCGGAGCGCATCCCTCTCGCCTCGACGAGTCGGATCTCGATCATCTGCTCGATCCCGGCGACCATCAGGTGGTCAACACCGACTCGATGCCGGTGCGCGCGATTCGCGCTGTGAGCACCCATACCGCGACGGGAGCGATCATCGCCCCGACCAAACAACCCGGCACGCGCGGATTCACGATCCTGATCGTCGCAGCCTCGGCCATGGCCGTCGTGGTCGTCGGCTTGCTGATCGCAGGCCTGGTCACGGGTACCCTCTGAGCACGTGACGAACCCCTTCGATAGGACACCGTGACCGCATCCGATCACGCGCGCGAACTCGCGCGCATCGCGGCGCATGCAGCCGATTCCAAACAGGCTGAAGATCTGGTGGCGCTCGACGTCTCAGAGCCGCTGCCGCTGACCGACATCTTCCTGCTGGCCAGCGGTCGCAACGAGCGCAACGTGCTCGCCATCGCCTCCGAGGTCGAAGACAAGCTCAACGAGGCAGGCGTCAAGACGCTGCGCCGCGAGGGCCGCGCCGAGGGGCGCTGGGTGCTGCTCGACTTCGGCGACCTGGTGGTGCACGTCTTCCACGAAGAGGACCGCATGTACTACTCGCTGGAGCGGCTCTGGAAGGACTGCCCGACCGTTCCGCTCGACCTGCCGGCGCGGGTACAGGCCGAGGGCTGATCCGCCGGTTGGGGATGTAGTAACCTAGACCAGTTGCCCGCAAGGGTTACGGGTCTGTGGCGCAGTTGGTAGCGCACCTGCATGGCATGCAGGGGGTCAGGGGTTCGAATCCCCTCAGATCCACCAGAGGTCCGTTGTTCTCCGCGCATTAGAGGTCGCGCCGGTCGCTCGCCGCTCGACTCAGGAGCCGTTGTCCTTGGTGCGCGCGGAGCCCTGCACTGTGACTCGGCCCTGCTGCCACAGTCGCACGGCCGAGACCCGCTGGTTGGAGTGTTCGCTGTTCTCCACCCCGAGAGCGGTGTACAGCCTCGAGAGCATCGTCTCCGCCGCCCGGATGCTGGTGCCGCGGTGTTCGGCGATCGCGCGGGTCGACGCTCCCTCGGCCAGCATCCTGAGCACCTCGCCCTGTGCGGCGGTGAGCTCGAGGGCCTCTGCTTCGGGATGGATTCGCTCCGCAGACACGCCCGAGATCGATTGCAAGACCGCATCCTTGAGGTCCTCGATCCGCTTGAGCTGGGTCTTGACGAGGTAGACGACCCCCGGCGGAAGGGATTCGGAGCGCTGGATCGCGAGCTCGGGCGACTGGTG
>DASTNC010000011.1:0-25256 GCA_035721225.1 Pseudolysinimonas sp. | reverse complement strand
TTGCGGGATTTGCTGCGAGCACTCACGAAACGTGCGCCGGTTACACGCGGCCGAGGTAGTCACCCGTGCGGGTGTCCACCTTGACCTTGGTGCCGGTTTCGATGAACAGCGGGACCTGGATCTCGGCGCCGGTCTCGACCGTCGCCGGCTTGGTACCCGCGCTCGACCGGTCGCCCTGCAGGCCGGGCTCGGTGTACGTCACCTCGAGGATCACCGACGCCGGGAGCTCGACATAGAGGGGCTCGCCCTCGTTGGTCGCGATGGTCACCGTCTGGTTCTCGAGCATGTAGTTAGCGGCGTCGCCGACAACCTTGCTCGACACCGTGACCTGGTCGTAGTCGGCGGCGTCCATGAAGACGAACCCGTCACCGTCGCGGTAGAGGTAGGTGAAGTCGCGGCGGTCGACGGTGGCGAACTCGAGCTTGGTCCCGGCGTTGAACGTGCGGTCGACGACCTTGCCGCTCATGATGTTCTTCGCCTTGGTGCGCACGAAGGCGCCGCCCTTGCCCGGCTTCACGTGCTGGAACTCGATGATCGTCCAGAGCTGTCCGTCGATGTTGAGGACGGCACCGTTCTTGATATCGCTTGTGTCCGAGGCCATCGTGAATCCATTTCGTCGTGCTGTCTGCGGGCGGGAGATGCGCCCGGACGAGTCTAGACGAGGCGTCAGGCGCCGGGCGCGACCACGCGCAGCGCCAGCAGGTAGGAGTCGAAGCCGAATCCGGCGATCACGCCGGTGGCGACACCCGAGATGACGCTGGTGTGCCGGAACTGCTCGCGAGCGTGAGGGTTGCTGATGTGCACCTCGACCAATGTCAGTCCGGCCTGGGTCACCAACGCCGCGGCATCGCGCAACGCGTAGCTGTAGTGGGTGAAGGCGGCGGGATTCAGGATGACGGGTGTGCTCGAATCGACGGCCTCGTGCAGCCAGTGGATCAGCTCGGCCTCGTCCTCGGTCTGGCGCAGATCGATCTCGACCTCGGAGCCGGCCTGCTCGGTGAGCAGCACGCGCAGCGCGCTCAGGTCCTGGTCGCCGTACACGTCGGGTTCCCGACTGCCGAGCCGCCCGAGGTTCGGTCCATTGAGCACCAGCACGCGCGACATGCTGCAACTCTAGGTGGTCGAGTAGCGGCGAAGCCGCGTATCGAGACGGGTGGAGAATCACCGCGGCTCCGCCGCGCCACGCCGCTGCGCGGCTACTCGACCAGCAAGAGCCGCTGCGCGGCTCCTCGGCCCGCAACATCGGTCAGTCCGTGATCTCCTGATAGGCGGCGAAGAGCAGCTGCTCCTCTGGCCCGGTCAGCGTCGTGGGGCGGCCGATGTCGTCGAGCACGATGAACCGCAGCAGGTCGCCGCGCGCCTTCTTGTCGCGCTTCATCGTGGCCAGCAGGGTCGGCCAGCGTCCCGCCGGATAGGTCGTCGGCAGCGAGAGCAGGTCGAGCACTCGGCGATGCCGGTCGACCGCCGCGTCGGACAGCGAACGGGTCAGCCGCGACAATTCGGCGGCGTAGACCATGCCGATCGCGATCGCCGCCCCGTGCCGCCACTGGTAGCGCTCAGCGTGCTCGATCGCGTGACCGAGCGTGTGGCCGTAGTTCAACACCTCGCGGAGGCCCTGCTCGGTGAAGTCCTCCCCCACGATGCGCGCCTTCATCGCGATCGCGAGTTCGAGATTGCGACGGAATTGCGGCGAGTGGGGGTCGGTCGCGGCATCCACATCCGCCTCGATCGTGTCGAGGATCTCGGGCTCGGCGATGAACCCCGCTTTGGCGATCTCGGCGTATCCGGCCAGGATCTCGTTCTTGCTCAGCGTGTCGAGCGCGTCCAGGTCGCAGAGCACCGCCCGAGGCGCCCAGAACGCGCCCACCAGGTTCTTGCCCTCTGCCGTGTTGATGCCGGCCTTGCCGCCGACCGCGGCATCCACCATGCCCAGCACGGTCGTCGGGAGCTGGATGAGGTCGATGCCCCGCAACCAGGTCGCCGCCACGAATCCCGCCAGGTCGGTCGTGGCGCCCCCGCCGAGTCCGACCACGGCGTCGGATCTCGTGAAGTCGGTCTGCCCCATCACCTGCCAGCAGAAGGCGGCGACCTCGACGCGCTTGGCGGCCTCAGCATCCGGGACCTCGGCGAGCAGCACCTCATAGGCCGGGGTCAGCTGCTCGCGCAGGGCCTCGGCGCGAGCACCCAGGGTCGGCGCGTGCACGATGAGCACCTTGCGCACCCGTGGGCCCAGATACTCGGCGAGCCGGTTCTGCAGCCCCCTGCCGACGAACACCGAATAGCCGGGCGTTCCCGTCACGGGGATCTCGGTCACGTCGTCGACCATGCGGCAACCTCCTCTGCGACGGCATCGATGGGGCGATGCGAGGTGTCGACGGTCAGCTTCGCGAGCTGCTCGTAGAGGTGTCGACGCTCGGCGTAGATGCGCTCCCAGTCGGTGAGGCCGTCGCGCAGCAGCGGTCGACGCGTGTTCGCGATCCGCGGAGCAACCGCCTCCGGCGTCACCGTCACGAGCACCACCCGATGCGAGGTCAGATCGGCCCGCGTGCCGTCGTCGAGGATCGCCCCGCCCCCGAGTGCCACCACGTCGTTCCCGGCCAGCGCGCGCACGACCGCGGCGCGCTCCAAGGCTCGGAAGTGCGCTTCGCCCTGCGACGCGAAGATCGCGGGGATCGGGCCGTGCTCGGCCGCGATCAGCTTGTCGGTATCCACGAAACCCGTCCTCAAGATGCGCGCGACGCGCTTGCCGATGCGGGTCTTGCCTGCGCCCATCGGCCCGATCAGCACCACGGGCGGGCCGGCCGGACGATCGCCGGTCATTCCGCCGTCGTCGATTCGACAGTCGAGCTCGAGGCGGAGCGCAACGAACTCGGGATGGCCGCCAGGTATCCGTCCAGATTCCGCTGGGTCTCGGCCACCGAGTCGCCGCCGAACTTCTCGATCATGGCGTCGGCGAGCACCAGCGCGACCATGGCCTCGGCGACGACGCCGGCAGCGGGCACCGCGCAGACGTCGGAGCGCTGGTGGTGGGCAGCGGCAGCGGCTCCGGTGGCGACATCCACCGTGCGCAAGGCGTGCGGAACGGTGGCGATCGGCTTCATGCCGGCGCGCACGCGCAGCAGGGTGCCGGTGCTCATCCCGCCCTCTGTGCCACCCGCCTTGTCGCTCAGGCGCGTGATCAGGGTGTCGTCGGCCCCGTCGGGCAGCACCACGAGCTCGTCGTGGGCCTGCGATCCGCGCCGGCGGGTGGTCTCGAAGCCGTCGCCGATCTCGACGCCCTTGATCGCCTGGATGCTCATCAGAGCCGACGCCAGTCGCGCATCCAGCTTGCGGTCCCACTGCACATAGCTGCCGAGCCCCGGCGGCAAGCCGTAGGCGAGCACCTCGACGATGCCGCCCAGGGTGTCTCCGGTGTCATGGGCGTCGTCGACCTCTGCCACCATCAGCGCGGATGTCGCGGCGTCGAAGCACCGCAGCGGGTCCGCGTCGAGCGAACTCACGTCGGCGGCCGTCGGCAGCGGGGATCCCTCGGGCACCCGCACCGGACCGATCGACAGCGTGTGGCTCACCAGGGTCACGCCGAGTTCGCGCAGAAATGCGCGCGCCACCGCGCCCAGCGCGACCCTCGCCGCCGTCTCGCGGGCGCTCGCCCGCTCGAGCACGGGGCGGGCGTCGTCGAATCCGTACTTCTGCATGCCCACCAGGTCGGCGTGCCCGGGGCGGGGGCGGGTTAGCGCCGCGCCTCGGCCGGACGCGAGGGCAGCCGCATCCACCGGTTCGGCGCTCATCACATCCACCCACTTGGGCCATTCGGTGTTGCCGATGCGCAGGGCGATCGGACTGCCCATCGACAGCCCGTGCCGCACGCCGCCCGAGAAGTTCAACTCGTCCTGCTCGAACTTCATGCGCGCACCGCGGCCGTAGCCGAGCTTGCGCCGTTCGAGATCGGCCTGGATCGCCTCTCGGCTGATCGGCACTCCGGAGGGCAGCCCTTCGAGCACCGCGACCAGTTCGGGGCCGTGCGACTCGCCGGCGGTCAACCATCGCAGCATGGGTCCATCCTTCCAGAGAGCGGACCCGTCGAAGACCGGCCTAGAGACCGACCGATTCCCGCATGGCGCGCACAACCCGCTGCTCGTCGGGCAGCTCACCGCCCTCACGGCCGGTGACGAAGATGCGCACCTGCTGGATGGCCTGGTGCAGGAGCATCTCGAGGCCGCTGACGACCGTTCCGCCGACGTCCGCCCACGCGGCGGCGAGCCCGCTCGGCCACGGCTCGTAGGCGACATCCAGCAGGGCCGACCGCCGGCGGACCGCCTCCGGAAAGACCAGGCCGTGCTCGGCACTGCCCGGCAGGGTCGAGATCACCGCGCCGGGCGCGGTCAGCGAGCGGTCGACGACGCCGAGGCGGCGGATGGTCAGCTCGATGCCCAGACGCGCCGCCAGCTGCTCCAACGCGCTCGCCCGCTCCGGATCGCGCGCCAGCACCGTCGCCTGCGTCGCGCCCAGCTGCGCGACGGCTGCCAGCACCGAGGCAGCGGTGGCTCCCCCGCCGAGGATCTGCACGCGGTCGAGTGCCGACACGCCGTGACCGGCGAAGGCGGCGACGATGCCCGCGACATCCGTGTTGAAGCCGTGCATCGCCAGGTCGTCGTCGAATAGAACCGTATTGGCCGCGCCGACAGTCTCAACCAGTGCGGAGCGCGACGCGAGCATCGGCAGCACCTCGCGCTTGAGGGGCATCGTCAGCGAGAGTCCGCGCCAGTTCGAGTCGCAGGTGTTGATGAAGGCACCGAGGCTGCCCTCGATCACCTCGACAGCCGAATAGCTCCACGGCAGCCCGAGCACCCGGTGGGCCGCCGCGTGCAGCTGCGGCGACTTCGAGTGCGCAATCGGCGACCCGAGCACGGCGAGCTTGCGGGGCGGCCCGGCGGCGAGGTCTGCGACGAGATCCGCGGCGCGGTCGGCGCCGTTGCCCGTCGGGCTGCCCGCATCGGCGTGACTCACGCGCAGTACGCGGCGTTCTCCGCGCTGGCGCGGCACCAGGCCTGCCACTGCTTCACCGCAGCATTGTGCTCGACGATGGTGGTCGAGAACACCGTTTCGCCGGTCTTGAGGTTCACCGCGACGAAATACAGCCACGGTCCATCGGCCGGATGCAGCGCGGAATCGATCGCGTCATCCCCCGGCAACCCGATCGGTCCCACCGGCAGGCCGTTGTGCGCGTAGGTGTTGTAGGGATTGCTCGCGTCGGCGCGCTCGGCATCCGTCGTCGTCACCCGGTCGGTGTGTCCGGTGCCATAGGCGACCGTGGCGTCGGACTGCAGTCGCATCCCCTGGTCGAGCCGGTTCTGGAACACGCGAGCGATCTTGTGCATGTCCGAGACGCTCGGGCCCGATTCGCGTTGGATGATCGAGGCCAGCGTGACCACCTTCAGCCGGTCGGCCGGGGCAACCCCCGCCTTGTCGAGGTGCTGGATCATCGTCGTCACGAGTTGCTTCAACGCCTGGGTCGCGGTGACGCCGGGATCGAAGGTGTAGGTCGCGGGGAACAGGAATCCTTCGATGCTCGGCGCATCGGACGGCACGCCCAGCGCGACGTAGTTCTTGGCGGCGGCCTGGAAGTCGGCCACCGGCAGACCGGTCGCGGCGGCGAGCTGCACGAAGGCGCTCTGGGCCGAGATGCCCTCCTTGATCACGGCGACGTGCACGATCTTGTTCTTCGGGTCTTGCAGCGCGGCCAGCGCCGATGCGGCGCTCATCTGCTTCTGCAGCGAATAGCTTCCCGGTTCGAAGGTGACATTCGGCTTCTTCAGCAGCAGCTGGTAGAACGCGGTGAAGGTCTTCGTGACGCCGGCCTGCTGCAGGGTCTTGGCGACATCCGAGCCGATATCGCCCGACTGGATGACGACGGTCACCTTGGTCCCGTTACCGGTCGTCGTGTAGTCGACGGGCGCTTCCCACCCGAGCACGTGACGGATCTGCGGCTCGAACAGCACCCAGCCGGTGACGCCGCCTCCCCCGATGAGGACGACGACGGCGAGCAGCGCCCAGAGCCAGCCGAGGCGGCGCTTCTTCGTCGCGGGTTCGTATCCGCCCGATCCGCTCCCGGATCCGCGACCCGAGCCCCGCCCCGACCGGCCTCGCGGTCCGCTGCGCTGCCCGACCGCCTGCGACGGGGATTCGGCCTCGCGCGCGGCACGCCGCGACATCGGCTGATCCGGGTCGACAGGGGCGGCGTGAGCAGCTCGCGCCTCAGCCGCCGCGACCGCGAACGGGTCGGACAGCCGCGCCGTCGGGTACGCCGTCGACACCGGCTCGGGGCCGGTGGCCGCCGCCGGAACCGCCGGTCGCGCGGGCTCCGCGCCCGCGGGCCGGAAGATGTCGTCCCAGCTCGGTTCCTCAGCCACCGTCAGCTTCCTCCGTGCTGGTCGACCACCGTGCCGGGCGGACGTCCCGCCGAGCGCTCGAAGTCGAGTGCGTTCTGCAGGATGATAACAGCGGCGACCTGGTCGATCATGGGACGCGAGGTCTTCACCGAGCGCCCCGATTGGTGGAGGGCGCGCTGCGCAGACACCGTCGAGAGACGCTCGTCGACCAGCCGGACCGGCACATCCACGACGGATGCCAGATCGGCAGCCACTGTTCTGGCGTCCGCGGTCGACGCCGTGTCGCCCCCCTGCAACGACAGGGGCAGGCCGACCACGACCTCGACCGCGTCGTAGTCGGCGATGAGCCCCCGCAGCTCGCCGAGCGTGCCGGCTCCGCGACTCAGCGTGACGACGGGCGTCGCGAGCAGCCCTTCTCGATCGCAGACGGCGACTCCGACCCGGGCCGTGCCGACGTCGACGCCGAGGCGCACGCCGCTGCGCATCACCAGGACCGCATCCGCGCGTTCGGGTCCGTCATCGACTCGGGCTCCGAACTCAGCCGTCGAGCGCCGTCGCGATGCCCGACAGGGCCGCACCGATGGCCTGGAGGTCGCTGCCGCCTCCCTGCGCGAGATCGTCCTTGCCGCCTCCGCCTCCGCCGAGAACGGAGGCAGCCTGCTTGGCGAGCGCGCCCGCCTTCGCGCCGAGTTCACGAGCTGCAGCCGACGTGGCCACGATCACCGCGGGCTTGCCGTCGATATGGGCTGCGAGAGCCACCACCGCGGCCTCGCTGCCGAGGCGCTCGCGCACCGCAGTCGCCAGCGACCGCAGCTCGTCGGTCGACGAGAGGGTTCCGACATCCTCGATCACGGTCAGGTACTTGCCGAGGCGCGACGACGACTTCACCAGCGAGGGAACACGGCTCGACAGTGCCGCGGACTCGTACGAGGCGATCTTCTTCTCGGCAGCTTTCAACTCGGCCACGAGCGACTCGATGCGCTGAGGAAGCAGCTCGCGCGGCACCTTCAGTGACGAGGTCAGCGTCGAGACCAGAGCCCGCTCCGCCGCCAGATCGCGGAAGGCCTCCAGGCCGACCAGAGCCTCGACTCGCCGGTTGGCCGAGCCCACCGACGATTCGCTCACCAGGTTCACCAGGCCGACCTCGGCCGAGGTGCGCACGTGCGTGCCCGCGCACAGCTCACGCGACCACGGGCCGCCGATGTCGACCATGCGGACGGTGTCGCCGTACTTCTCGCCGAACAGCGCCATCGCCCCGGCCGCCTTCGCCTCGGCGATCGGCAGGATCCGGGTGGTCACCTCGAGGTTGTCGCGCACCGCATTGTTGGCGATCTCTTCGAGCTCGCTGCGGGTCTCGGGCGAGAGCGCCTGATTCCAGGCGAAGTCGAGCCGCAGGTAACCGGCCTTGTTGTACGAGCCGGACTGGTGCGCCTCAGAACCCAGCGTCTGCCGGAGCGCGGCGTGCACCAGGTGCGTCGCCGAGTGCGCCTGCGCCGCTGAATGCCGGTAGACCGGGTCCACGACGCTGGTCGCCTCCGCGCCCACCGACACCTCGCCCGACCGCACCTGAACCGTGTGGCTGATCAGGCCCTTGACCGGGCGCTGCACGTCGAGCACCTCGAGATCGAAGCCATTGCCGACGATCGATCCGGCGTCGGCAGCCTGACCGCCCGACTCGGGATACAGCGCCGTCTCGGCCAGGATCACCTCGGCGATGTCGCCGACGGCAGCACTCGCGGCGGGCTGGCCGTCGATCAGGATGCCGAGCACGCGCGAGTCGGTCTGCAGGTAGTCGTAGCCGGTGAACACCGTCTCACCCGCAGCGCGCATCTCGGAATACACCGACAGGACGGCCAGCGCGCGCTTCTTCGCCTTGGCATCGGCCTTGGCGCGGGTGCGCTGCTCGGTCATCAGCTGGTCGAAGGCCGCGCGGTCGACCGTGAGGCCCGCCTCCTCGGCGATCTCGAGCGTCAGGTCGATCGGGAAGCCGAAGGTGTCGTGCAGCAGGAAGGCCGTGTCACCGGGCAGGGCTGATCCGCCCTTCTTCTGGGTGTCTTCGACCGCGAGATCGAGGATGGTCGTGCCGCTGGCCAGCGTGCTGCGGAAGGTCTCCTCCTCGGCGATCGCCAGGCGCGAGGTGCGCTCCCACTGCTCCTCGACCTCGGGGTACGCATCGCGCATCGCCAAGCGCGAGGCGTTGAAGAGCTCGGGGAACGTCGGAGCGTCGACGCCCAGCAGGCGCATCGAGCGCACCGAGCGGCGCAGCAAACGGCGCAGGATGTAGCCGCGGCCCTCGTTGCTCGGGGTGACGCCATCGGTCATCAGCATCAGCGACGACCGCACGTGGTCGGCGATGATCCGCATGCGCACGTCGTCTGCGTGCTCGGCGCCGTAGCGCCGACCCGACAGTGACGCCGCGAGGTCGAGCACCGGGCGCACCTGGTCGATCTCGTACATGTTCTCGACGCCCTGCTTGATGAAGGCGACCCGCTCGACCCCGAGGCCGGTGTCGATGTTCTTCTTCGGCAGCTCGCCCACGATGTCGAACTCGGTCTTCGAGCGCACGTTCGTGATCAGGTCCTGCATGAAGACCAGGTTCCAGATCTCGGTGAACCGGGTGTCGTCCACCGCAGGGCCGCCGTCGCGCCCGTATGCCGGGCCGCGGTCGAAGTAGATCTCGGAGCAGGGGCCTGCCGGGCCTGGCTGACCGGTCGACCAGTAGTTGTCGTCCTTGCCGAGCCGCTGGATGCGCGTCTCGGGCAGCCCGGCGACCTTCTTCCACAGCGCGACGGCCTCGTCGTCGTCCTCGTAGACGGTGACCCAGAGGTCCTTCTCGTCGAAGCCGTAGCCGCCGTCGCGCTCCGACATCGTCAGCAGCTCCCAGGCGTACTGGATCGCGCCCTCTTTGAAGTAGTCGCCGAACGACCAGTTGCCGGCCATCTGGAAGAAGGTGCCGTGCCGGGCGGTCTTGCCGACCTCTTCGATGTCGTTGGTTCTGATGCACTTCTGCACGTCGGCGGCGCGCGGGTACGGCGCCGGGACCACCCCGGTCAGATACGGGATGAACGGGACCATGCCCGCGATCGTGAACAGGATCGACGGGTCGTCACTGACCAGCGACGCGGAGGGCACGATCGTGTGACCGCGCTCCCCAAAGTACGAGAGCCAGCGGCGTTGGATTTCAGCGGTCTGCACGGGTTTCTGTTCCTAGCGGGTGGCCGTGTGGGCACGGCGGTACCTGGATGAAGGGAGAGACGTCCGGTACGTCGGCCCAGTGCGCTGATGACAGCAGAGACTGAGAGCCGGCGCCGGACTAGCGGGCTCGCGCCTGGAAGTCGGAGACGATCCCGTCGGCCGCCGCCCGGAGTTCGGCCTCACGGGCTTTGTAGCCGTCGACGACCGCGCTGCCGAAGTCTTTGGCCTTGGCGTCGACGTCGTCGAAGAACTGCTTGCCCTGGGGAGTCTTGGCCAACTGGTGGGCCGCCAGGAACCCGACGGCGACTCCCACGGCCAGGAGCAGTGCACCCTTCATCGTGTTCTCCTCGAAGATTGGGGAGGCCGATCGAAGCCCGGCCTGCGGGTCGATCTTACGCGAAAGGCCCCGGGGGTTTCCGGGGCCTTTCGATGCGACGTGCGTCAACGTGCGGCGTAGTACTCCACCACGAGCTGAACTTCGGCCGTGACCGGCACCTCGGCGCGCTTCGGGCGGCGGATCAGACGGGCGTGCAGCTTGTCGAGCTCGACCTCGAGGTACGCGGGCACCTTGGGGAGCACGTCGACGTGCCCACCGGCCGCGGCGACCTGGAAGGGCTCCATGCCCTCCGAACGCTCCTTGACGTGGATGAGCTGACCCGGCTTCACGCGGAACGACGGGCGGTCGACCAGCTGGCCGTCGACCAGGATGTGGCGGTGCACCACCATCTGGCGCGCCTGTGCCGTGGTGCGGGCGAATCCGGCGCGGAGCACGAGTGCGTCGAGACGCATCTCGAGCAGCTCGACCAGGTTCTCACCGGTCAGGCCGGCGGCACGACGAGCCTCGGCGAAGACGATCTTGAGCTGGGCCTCGCGGATGCCGTACTGGGCGCGCAGGCGCTGCTTCTCACGCAGACGGACGGCGTAGTCGCTGTCGGCCTTGCGCTTGGTGCGACCGTGCTCGCCGGGAGCATACGGGCGCTTCTCGAGGTACTTGGCCGCCTTCGGCGTGAGCGGGATGCCCAGAGCGCGAGAGAGGCGGGTCTTGCTGCGGGTGCGCGACTTGGTCGACACGTAGTTCCTTCCGGATGACATGGCAGCGACTGTCGCTGCTCACGGACGTACATCGGCACTCCCCCGCGATCCGGGCGCACGTCGCGGCGCTCGGGAGGATGTGGAGTGGGATGTGTCCGTCACGAAGACGAACCGAACGAGCTTACCGCACCTTTCCGCCCTTCGGCACCGCATCGGCACCGCTGACCGGCCCGCACCGCGTGCCCGTCACGATGCAGGCCTTCACGTCGGCGGTCAGCACGGGCTCGTTCCATCCGTTCATGAAGTCGGCGTGCTCGGTCGTGATCAGACCCTGGCTGGTGGGTCCGACCGACAGCGTCAGGTCCGCCGCGGACGACGTCGGGTAGTTGATGTGCATGACCACCTGCGGGATCTGCACGGGATGCGAGCTCGGGCAGGACTTCCCGGTCATGGCCACGACGTTGGTCTGCTGGGCGCCGTCGAGCGTGTGGCCGTCCCAGCAGTTCGGGAAGGTGATGACGAGTCGCAGGAAGGCGCCTGCCGCGCAGTCGTGGGGGCTGTCCGAGAGCGTGACCTGCTGAAAGCCGCTGCAGGTCCAGCCGATGGTCTGCTTCCCCTGCGGAGCGAGAGCGCCCTCATCGCCCGCGATCATGGTCAGCCCGGTCGGAATCGACTGCACGCCCTTCTGCGCGCCCTGCTGTGCCCTCCAATAGATCAGGGTGGAGCGGGGCGTGAGCGCCTTGCCGCTTTGAGACAGCACCGGTGTCCAATAGGCCGAGGCGTCGGCCGTCGTGGAACAGCTCGTGCCGCTGCCCACCAGCTGCGTCGTGACCGAACTCGCCGTCGTGCCCGTGTTGCCGAAGAAATCGTGCTGCATCGACATCCCGGTCATGCCGGGCATCAGGATCGGGTCGTTCGGCGCCGTCGTGGTGCGCAGGCAGGTGTCGGTGAAGATGCCGGGGCCGCCCGTCGGAAAGCCGGCCGTGTTGACCACCGGTCCCGCGCCCGCTGTGGCGGTCGGTGCCGCTGTCGACGGTTCCATGGCACCCATCGCGCCGTCGGAGGTTCTCGTCAACGCGAAGGCCGTCACGGTGGCGGAACCCGCCGCGATCACCAGCGCGCCGGCGATCGCTGCGGCAATCAGACGGATGCGCCGGGCTCGCGCGGGATCGCGCGCGGGCACCTGCTCGGCGACCGCCTGGTGGTCGAGCGCCGAAACCGGCTCGGCGGGCGCTTCGTGGATCTCGTTCTCGTCGTGGGGCATGCGCCCACACAACGCTCCCATTGTTCGGGGAACGTCAAGACCGTGTCACGGGGCAGTCATGCGTTCGGCAGCCGCCCGCCGGCTCGCTCACTCCCCTCGAAGAATCGCGCGGATCTTCTCGAGCCGAGCCGCGACATCCCGCTCGTTGCCGTAGCCGGTTGGCTCGTAATACCGGGTGCCGACGAGTTCGTCCGGCAGGTACTGCTGGGCGGCCACCCCGAACTCGGCATCGTGGGAGTACTGGTAGCCCTTGCCGTGTCCGAGACGGGCGGCGCCCGGGTAATGCGCGTCGCGCAGAGGCTTCGGGATGCGCCCGATCCTTCCGGCGCGCACGTCGGCGATCGCGGCATCCAGGGCCACATACGCCGCATTCGACTTGGGCGCGGTGGCGAGGTAGACCACGGCCTCGGCGAGCAGGATGCGGCCCTCGGGCATGCCGATCAGCTGCACCCCCTCTGCGGCTGCGACCGCGATCGGCAGGGCCTGCGGATCGGCCATTCCGATGTCTTCTGCGGCGCTGATCATGACCCGGCGGGCGATGAAGCGCGGGTCCTCCCCCGCCTCGATCATCCGGGCGAGGTAGTGCAGGGCGGCATCCACGTCCGAGCCGCGGATCGACTTGATGAACGCGCTGATCACGTCGTAGTGCTCGTCGCCCTGGCGGTCGTAGCGCAGCAGGGCGCGGTCGACGGTCGTCGCGACGATGTCGGCGGTGATGACCGGGAGGCCGGTCGTCTCGTCATCGATGTCCAGCTGATCGGCGCCGGCCGACGCCGCGATCGCGGCCGCCTCGAGCGCGGTCAATGCGCGCCGGGCATCGCCGGACGCGAGCCGCACGATCATCGCCCGGGCGTCCTCCTCGAGGGCGACGGCCCCTCGAAGACCACGGGGGTCGGCCACCGCGCGATCGACCAGCATCGCGAGGTCGTCGTCGGTCAGGGTCTCGAGGGTCAGCAGCAGCGAGCGCGACAGCAGCGGCGCGATCACCGAGAACGACGGGTTCTCGGTCGTCGCCGCGACCAGGATCACCCAGCCGTTCTCGACGCCGGGCAGCAGGGCGTCTTGCTGCGCTTTCGTGAAGCGATGGATCTCGTCGAGGAACAGCACGGTCGACACGCCGTACAGGTCGCTGTTCGAGCGCGCGGCCTCCATGACCTCACGCACGTCTTTCACCCCGGCGGTCACGGCCGACAGTTCGACGAACCGCCGGCCGGAGCTGTGCGCGATCGCCTGGGCGAGGGTGGTCTTGCCGGTTCCGGGCGGACCCCACAGGATCACCGAGACGGATCCGGATGCCCCACTCGCATCATGTGCGAGATTCACCAGGGGCGACCCCGGCTTCAGCAGGTGCCCTTGCCCCGCGACCTCGTCGAGCGACGTCGGGCGCATCCGCACAGCCAGAGGCGTCGATCCGCTGTGCAGCCCGGGCCCGGGGCGCGCGCTCTGCGGGGTCATGCTGAACAGAGTATGCGGGTCGTCCGACTAATGTTCTCGTGGCGGCGACCGACAGCGCCGCATGACACCTCGCACCGGGAGCACGCCCTTGGCATCGAAGAATCAGGACCGCGCGGCACGCGAAGCACGGGAGCGGCTGAAGGCGTATCAGGCCAGGCAGACGGTTCACGAGCACGCCACCACGCGGCGATTCCGCGACAACCTGGTCGCGATCATCGGCGTCGTGGTGATCGCCGCACTCTCGACCGCGACCATGATCTTCTACTTCAACGGAGGGCCGGGGACGCCGAAGGCGCAGCCCTCCGCGTCGGCGTCGCCTTCGGCCGCCGCGGGCAGGAACGTCGGAGCCCCGGATCCCAGCCTGGCCGAGGCCCGCACCTGGACCGGCACGCTCACCCTGAACTCGGTCGCCCTGGACGTCTCGCTCGACGGCGCCCAGGCGCCCCAAGCCGTGTCGGGCATCATCCGTGATGTCAAGAACGGGTTCTACACCGGCAAGACCTGCCACCGGCTCGCCCAGAGCACCGGCTTCGGCATCATCCAGTGCGGTTCGGTCGACGGAAAGGGCGGCTCTGACCCCGCCTTCTCCTACGGGCCCGTCGAGAACGCGCCGGCCGACAACGTCTACAAGGCGGGCACCATCGCGATGGCCCGGGCCAGCAACGACGGATACAGCAACGGCCACCAGTTCTTCATCTGCTTCGAAGACACCACGCTTCCGCGCGATTCGGCAGGCGGATACACCGTGGTCGGCACGGTGACCAGCGGACTCGACCAGCTGAAGAGCCAGATCGTCTCGGGCGGCATCACGCCAGGAGCCAGCGGCGCGACCGACGGCTCTCCCGTCATCCCGACGACGATCACGGCGTTCACCCTGAACTAGCGGCGTCCGAGAGCCGTCGCGGCCGGCACGGCCTCCCCGCGAGACGCGGCACGCCGTTCAGGTCCGCAGAGCCGTGCAATAGGCTGGTGGCCGTTCGGCGAGAGGCCGCCGGACTGGATCCCGAGGTTGGCAGAATTGGCGACAGACGATCAGACCCCGTGGGGTCGCGTCGACGACGACGGCACCGTCTACGTGCGCGAGGGCGACGGTGAGCGGGCGGTCGGACAGTATCCCGACGCGACTCCGGCCGAGGCCATCGCGTACTTCGAACGCAAGTACGTCGAGCTCGCCGGCCAGGTCGGCCTGCTCGAGCAACGGGTCCGCGGCGGGGCTCCGGCCCGGGACGTCGCCAAGGCCATCACGAGTCTGAAAAGCGCGGTGACCGGTGCGAACGCGGTCGGTGATCTGGCGTCCCTCTCCGAGCGCCTCGAGAAGCTCGGCGGCAGCGTCGGCGAGCTCACCGAGAAGCAGACCGCCGAAGCCAAGGCCGCGGTCGCCGACGCGATCGCCGAGCGCGAGAAGCTGGTCGCCGAGGTCGAATCGCTCGCCGCCCAGGATCCGGCGAAGGCGCAGTGGAAGCAGGTCACCACCCAGCTCGACCAGCTGTTCACGCGCTGGCAGACCCACCAGCAGGACGGCCCCCGACTGCCCAAGTCGGAGGGCGACGAGCTGTGGCGGCGCTTCCGTGCCGCCCGGACCACCATCGAAGGCCACCGCAAGGCGTTCTTCGCCGAGCTCGACGGCACGCACCGCGAAGCCCGCACGCGCAAGCAGGACCTGGTCGACAAGGCCGAGGCACTCGCGAGCAAGGGGACGGCGGGCATCCCGGATTACCGCAAGCTGCTCGACGACTGGAAGGCCGCGGGACGCGCGGGCAAGAAGGTCGACGACGCGTTGTGGGCGCGCTTCAAGGCGGCAGGCGACGTGCTGTACGCAGCCAAGGCCGAGGTCGACGCTCAGGAGAATGCCGAGTTCAGCGACAACCTCGAGCAGAAGCTCGAACTGCTGACCGAGGCCGAGAAGCTGCTGACCGAGACCGATCGCACAGTCGCGAAAGACAAGCTGCTGGCGATCCAGCGCAGATGGGATGCCATCGGCAAGGTCCCGCGCGAGTCGCTGAAGTCGGTCGAAGACCGGCTGCGCAAAGTCGAGGCCGCGGTCCGCAAGCTCGACGAGGAGCATTGGAACCGCTCGAACCCCGAGAAGCAGGCGCGCTCGGACGGACTGGCGTCCCAGCTCACGGCGGCCATCGACAAGCTCGAGAGGGAGCTCGCGGCCGCTCAAGCCGCCGGTGAGACGCGCAAGGTCAAGGACGCCGAAGAGGCCCTCGCGGCTCGCAGGACCTGGCTGGACGCGCTCGGTTCCTGAGCGGTCGTGCCGGGGCTTGTCCACAGCCCGCGGGCATCCACCGAAATGACGTGAGCCGCCCCGCGGTGCCGTCGGGAGCGTCAGCCTGACGGGATGCCCCTTCCCCCCGTGCTGACCGCCCGCGACCTGCCCGCAGCCGAGTTGGGTGGCATGCGGCTCGACGGCGAGGTCTACCCGCTTGCGGAGGGCTGGTGCACCATCGACGTGCTCGAGACCCCGGCTCATCGGGCTCGGGCGGTGCGCGGCGCGCGCTCCGAGCGGCTGATCGCCGAACTCGGAACGGCCGCCTGGGTGTGGGGCGCGACTCCGGTGCTGCCGCGGCGGGTCGAGTTCTGCGTCGACCTCGGGTCGCGCGCGCGGCTGCGGGTGAATCCGCTGGTGCGCGTGCGCGAGCTCGTGCTCGATCCTGGCGATCGGGTCGAGCTGGGCGGCGGCGCCGTGACCTCCAGACTGCGCACCGCGGTGGATCTCGCGCGCTTCCGCCAGGAGTTGAGCGACGAAGACGCCGACTCGATCGTCGAGCTGGCCCGCGAGGGCGGCTTCGGCCTGGCCGAGTGCCGCGAGCTGATGGATCGGCGCCGCAACCTGCCCGAGAAGCGCCGGGCGCTGACGCGGTTGGGCGAGCTCCTCTAGCTCAGCCGGCGTTCACCCGATACACGTCGTACACGGCGTCGATGCGCCGCACCGCGTTCAGCAGCCGATCCAGGTGCACCGTGTCGCCCATCTCGAACACGAACCGGCTCAGCGCCAGCCGATCACTCGACGTCGACACCGTCGCCGACAGGATGTTCACGTGGTTCTCGCTCAGCACGCGGGTCACATCCGACAGGAGTCCTGAGCGGTCGAGCGCCTCGATCTGGATCTGCACCAGGAATAGGCTCGACGAGGTCGGCGCCCACTCGACCTCGATCATGCGATCCGGTTCGTTCTGCAGCGACGCCACGTTGTTGCAGTCAGTGCGATGCACCGAGACACCGGTGCCGCGCGTCACGAAGCCGATGATCTCGTCGCCGGGAACCGGCGTGCAGCACTTCGCGAGCTTGACCAGGATGTCAGGCGCCCCGCGCACGAGCACGCCCGAGTCGCTCGGGCGCAGCTGGCGGGCTCGCCCCTTGGGAGTGAACGGCAGCTCGGCCTCGTCGGCGTCGGCGTCGGTCTGCAGCAGGGCGAGGACCTTCTCGATCACCGACTGGGCCGACACATGCCCCTCGCCGACCGCGGCGTAGAGGGCCTCGACGCCGTCGAACCGCAGCTGCGCGGCGACGTCGCTGAGCACGTCCTGATTCATCAGCTTCTGCAGGGGCAGGTTCTGCTTGCGCATCGCACGGGCGATGGAGTCCTTGCCCTGCTCGATGGCTTCCTCGCGGCGCTCCTTGGTGAACCAGCCGCGGATCTTGTTGCGAGCCCGCGGGCTCTTGACGAAGTTGAGCCAGTCCTGGCTGGGGGCGGCATCCGGATTCTTCGAGGTGAAGACCTCGACCACGTCGCCCGAGTTCAGCGCGCTCTCGAGCGGAACCAACCTGCCGTTGACCTTGGCGCCCATCGTGCGATGCCCGACCTCGGTGTGCACGGCGTAGGCGAAGTCGACCGGAGTACCGCCGGCGGGCAGGCCGATCACCTTGCCCTGCGGGGTGAAGACGTAGACCTCTTTGGCCCCGATCTCGAAGCGCAGGTTGTCGAGGAACTCGCCGGGGTCTGCGGTCTCGGACTGCCAGTCGCTGATGTGCGCCAGCCACGCCATCTCGTTGTCGGAGTTCGGCGTCTTGGCATCGGTGGAGCGCCCCGAGGCCACCCGCTCCTTGTACTTCCAGTGCGCGGCGACGCCGAACTCGGCGCGCTGATGCATCTCGTGGGTGCGGATCTGGATCTCGACCGCGCGACCGTTCGGCCCGATCACCGTGGTGTGCAGCGACTGGTAGAGGTTGAACTTGGGGGTCGCGATGTAGTCCTTGAAGCGGCCCGGGATCGGGTTCCAGCGCGCGTGAATGGCGCCCAGCACGGCGTAGCAGTCGCGAATGTTGTTCACCAGCACCCGGATGCCGACCAGGTCGTAGATCTCGTCGAACTCGCGCCCGCGCTGCACCATCTTCTGGTAGATCGAGTAGTACTGCTTCGGCCGGCCGACCACCTGACCCTTGATCTTGTCGGCGCGCAGGTCGTCCTGGATCGCATCGATCACCGCCTGCACGAACTCCTCGCGCTGCGGCGTGCGGTCGCGCACCAGACTCTCGATCTCGACGTAGAGCTTCGGATACAGCACCGCGAAGCTCAGGTCTTCGAGCTCCCACTTGATGGTCTGGATGCCGAGCCGGTGGGCCAGCGGGGCGTAGATCTCCAGAGTCTCCCGCGCCTTGCGCTCGGCGGACTCCGGCGGCACGAATCCCCAGGTGCGCGCGTTGTGCAGCCGGTCGGCGAGCTTGATGACCAGCACCCGGATGTCTTTCGACATCGCCACCACCATCTTGCGCACCGTCTCGGCCTGGGCGCTGTCGCCGTACTTCAACTTGTCGAGCTTGGTGACGCCATCCACCAGCATGGCGATCTCGTCGCCGAAGTCGGCCCGCACCATGTCGAGGGTGTAGTCGGTGTCTTCGACCGTGTCGTGCAGCAGCGCGGCGGCCAGCGTCTTCGACCCGATGCCCAGGTCGGCCAGGATCTGCGCCACCGCGACCGGGTGCGTGATGTACGGCTCGCCGCTCTTGCGCAGCTGCCCGGAGTGCGCCTTCTCGGCCGCGGCGTACGCGCGCTCGATCAGCGCGACATCGGCCTTGGGATGATGCGTGCGCACCGTTTTGATCAGGCGGTCGACGGCACCGACCGGCTGCGCCCGCGAGAACAGGCGGGGCAGGATGGCGCGCAGCGACGACGTGCTCTGCTGCGTCTCCGTCATCGGGCTACCTCCCCTGCCTGAAGTCTACGAGCGTCGTCAGGCACCAAGTCGGCAGGTCCGCTGTGGGCGAAGGCTACGCCGTGACGCTCTTCGACCGCAGTTGCCGCACGCGCTTGTCGCGCTTGACGATGGCGGCCTCGCCCTGGCGGAAGGTCGCGTACAGCGGCGACGCGACGAACGGCGTCGAATAGGTGCCGATCAGCGTTCCGGTCAGCAGAGCGAGCGAAATGTCGCGCAGGGTGTCGGCGCCGAGGATGAACGAGCCGATGAACAGGATCGCCGCGACGGGCAGCGCCGCCACCACACCGGTGTTGATCGAGCGCACCAGGGTCTGGTTGACGGCGAGGTTCACCGCTTCACCGAAGGTGCGGGTGGACTCATCGCCGAGTTCCGCCGTGTTCTCACGGATCTTGTCGAAGACCACGACCGTGTCGTAGAGCGAGTAGCCGAGGATCGTCAAGAAGCCGATCACCGTCGCCGGCGTCACCTCGAATCCGGTCAGGGCGTAGACGCCCGCCGTGATGATGAGGTCATGCGCGAGCGAGATGATCGCCGCCATCGACATCTTCCAGGTGCGGAAGTAGATGGCCATGAACAGCGCAGCGAGGATGACGAACACGATGAGGCCTATCACCGCCTGCTGGGTGATATCACCGCCCCAGGTCGCACCGATGTACGAGCTGGTCACGTGTTTGCTCGCGTCGACCCCGTAGGTCTTGGCCAACGCGGCGGTCACCTTGATGGTCTGGTCAGGCGTGAGCTGGTTGGTCTGCACCTGCACGCCGTCGGTGCCAACCGTGGTGATGTCGATGACCGCAGACGGGACGACCGAGTGCACGGCTGCTGTGCCCTTGTTCGTGTCGAGCGAGTTCGCGCCGCTGATCTGGAACTCGGATCCGCCGCGGAACTGAATGCCGAACTTGAAGCCCTCACCGATGTTGCCCCCGCCCTTGATGAGCGGAACCGCGAGGGCGGCGACGACGAGCAGGATCGCGATGGTGAACCAGATGGCGCGCTTGCCGACGAAGTCGACCGAGCGCTTTCCGGTGTAGAGGTCGTTACCGAGGCTGGAGAAACTGGCCATCAGGACTTCTTCCCTCCGCTGCGGCTGGACTTGCTCTGCTTCTTGGGCTGCGTCCGGGTGGTCGTGGGCGTCGTCGTCCTGGCCGTCGATTCGCCGGCGGTCGTCTCGACGATCGACTCCGCCTGGGGGTCGGCCTTCACCGTCGCCTTCGCATCAGCCTTGGCCGCCCTCAGTCCGGCGTTCGACGCCGCCGCGAGCTCCGCCGCCTTGCGCTCCGCGATCGTCTGGCGGCGCTCCGCCTCTCGGCTGGCACCGGCCCGGCGCGCGTCGGCCGAGATCCGGAACTCCGCCCGGCCGCGGTAGATCGCGCCCAACGCAGTCGGGTCGAGGCCGCTGAGCGGATGCCCGCTCGAGAAGAATCGCGTCGTCGCGATCAACTGAAGGATCGGGTGAGTGAACAGCACCACGATCAGCACGTCGATGATGGTCGTGACGCCGAGCGTGAGCGCGAAGCCCTTCACGTTGCTGACCGCCACGATGAACAGCACGATGGCCGAGAGCAGGTTGACCGACTTCGCCGCGTAGATGGTGCGCAGCGCGCGCTTCCACCCCGCTTCGACGGCGCCAGGCAGGGCTCTGCCGTCTCGCAGTTCGTCTCGTATTCGTTCGAAGTACACGATGAACGAGTCCGCCGTGAATCCGATGGCGACGATCAACCCCGCGACCCCGGCGAGCGACAGCCGGTAACCGTTCTGCCACGACAGGAAGTCGACGACCTCATAGGTGAGGATCGCCGCCACGATCAGCGAGGTGATCGTCACCAGACCCAGCAGCCGGTACTGGAACAACGAGTAGATGACAACGAGCAAGAGGCCGATGCCGCCGGCGATCAAGCCGTTCTGCAGCTGGCTCACCCCCAGGGTGGGCGCGATGGTATCGCTGCTCTGCACCTCGAAACCGATCGGCAGAGCACCGAACTTGAGCTGATCAGCGAGCGTTGTTGCGGTGGTCTGGGTGAAGTTGCCGGTGATCTGCGCCTTGCCGTCCGAGATCGCGGCCTGCATGGTCGGCGCCGAGATCACCTTGCCGTCAAGCACGATGGCGAACTGGTTGCGCGGCGGCTGGAGCGCGACGAGCCGGTTGGAGATCTTCGAGAAGTCGGCGGTTCCCTTGGCGTTGAACACCAGGTTGACAGCCCAGGTCCCGGTGTTGACGCCTTGGCTCGAGGTGACCGTTCCCGCAGTCGCGTCTGAAATGGTGGCCCCGGCGACCTCGATCGGACCGAGGATGTAGATCACCGATCCGTTCTGTTCGCAGGTGATCAGCGGCTTGTCCGCCGGCGCCAGGTTCGTGTCCACCGACGTGAGAGTCGAGCAGTCGAAGTGGCTGTACTTGTCGAGCAGGGCGGGAGTCACCCACGCCTCGTCGCTGCCGTTCTTCGGCGTCGTCGCCGGCGTGTCAGACAGCGAGGGGCTCGGGCTCGGCGAGGCGCTTGCGCTCGTCGGGGTGCACGCAGCGCTCGGTGTCTGGGCGCTGGTGGCGCAGATCACCGGGCGAAAGTCCAGTTTGGCCGATGCTTTGATGCGGGCGAGGGTCGCCTGGTCGGGAGTCCCCGGAAGCGGGACCACGATGTTGTTCTTGCCCTGCGTGCTGATCTCCGCCTCGGCGACCCCGGCCGCATCCACCCGCTCGCGGATGATCGACACGGCCTGGTTGAGCTCATCGGGCGTAACGGCCTGGCCCTTGGCCAGTGTCGGGGTGAGCGTGATCTCGGTTCCGCCCCGCAGGTCGAGCCCGAGCTGCGGCTTGAGGCCCCAGCCCCAGAACAGCTTGCCCGCGCCGAGCAGCGCGCCTAGGATCACCACGATGGCCAGCAGCCAAGCCAGTGATCTCACGGCCTTGCGGGCCGGGGTCATCGATCTCGTTGCCACGTGGCGGCTCTGCTTTCTTCCGTGGGGCTGCTGTGATACCGGCGGGCCGGCGGCGCCGGGCAAGGCGCGCACGCTCGGAGCCGACCCGGGGAGCCCGGGTCAGCAGTCAAGACTAACGGCTACTCGGCGGCCTTCTTGCGCGGGGCGCGCTTGGGCTTCTCGTCGGCAGTGCTGCCGGCGCGCTCGCCGTACTGCGGTTCGCCGGCCGGGATCGCGTGCGACTCGTTGACCGCCGGTGCCGCCGGCTCCTCGACGACATCCTCCTGCGCCTCGACCGGGTCGATCACGCGCGAGATGGTCTGGCGGTGCACGCGCAGCTTGGTGCCGGGCGTGGTCTCGATGATCGCCTCGTTCTTCTCGTCATCGATCGACACGAGCGTGCCGTAGATGCCGTGCTGGGTCATCACCTCGGCGCCGGGGACGAACTTGTTCTGCAGCTCTTCGGCGTCGCGCTTGCGCTTGCGGGAGTTGCGGAACATGAAGATGACCATGACTGCGAGAACGGCCACCAGGCCGATGGTCAGGAAGTCGGGGCCGCCGGTGGCTGGCGCGGCGGCGGCGTGCACGACGCTGGGTGCAAAAGACATGAGGAGAGGAGGACCTTCCGGGATTCAGGGGAGAAACTCGCCACAGCCTAGGGTTCGAGACTGTGCGGCTCACCAGAATCATACGTCGTCGAACAAAGCTCCCGTATCCGGGCGGCGGACGCCGAGGTGATCCCAGGCGCGACGGGTGGCGACCCGCCCGCGCGGGGTGCGGGTGAGCATTCCGATCCGCACCAGGAACGGCTCGACGACGGATTCGATCGTCTCGGCCTCCTCGCCGACCGAGACCGCAAGGGTGTTCAGGCCCACCGGCCCGCCATCGAAGCGGGTCACGACCATCTGCAGCACCGCGCGGTCGAGCCGGTCGAGGCCGATCGGATCGACGTCGTACAGCTCGAGCGCGGCGTGCACGGCATCCATCCCCGCTCCCCCGCCCGCCCCGGCACCGTGCACGATCGCGTAGTCGCGCACCCGACGCAGCAGCCGATTCGCGATGCGCGGCGTGCCTCGACTGCGACTGGCGATCTCGAGCCGCGCGTCTGCCGGGATGTCGAGGTCGAGCAGCCGGGCAGCTCGAGCGAGCACCTCTTCGAGCTCGGCGTCGTCATAGAACTCGAGGTTCGCGGTGAAGCCGAACCGGTCGCGCAGCGGATTGGGCAGCAGGCCCGAGCGGGTGGTCGCCCCGACGAGCGTGAACGGCGCCAGATCGAGCGGGATGCTGGTGGCCCCGGCACCCTTGCCGACCATGATGTCGATCCGGAAGTCCTCCATCGCGAGATAGAGCATCTCTTCTGCGCTGCGCGCCATGCGGTGGATCTCGTCGATGAACAGCACTTCACCCGGCACCAGGCTCGACAGCAGGGCGGCCAGGTCGCCCGCGTGCTGAATCGCGGGGCCGCTCGACATCCGCAGGGGGCGCGATGACTCGTGCGCGACGATCATCGCGAGCGTCGTCTTGCCCAGCCCGGGCGGGCCGGCCAGCAGGATGTGGTCGGGGGTCCGGGATTGCAGGGCCGCGGCATCCAGCAGCAGCTGCAGCTGCCCGCGCACCTTGGTCTGCCCGACGAACTCGGCGAGGGTGCGCGGGCGGAGCGCGCCCTCGAACGCGATCTCGGCCTCGGACTCGGGCGTGGGGCGGATGACCAGGTCGGCCTCCGTGAAATCGGCCGCCTCGACGTCGATGTCACGCTTGTCGCTCATGTGTTCGCCCCGGTGCGCTGCGGGCCGAGTCGCGCCAGGGAGAGCCGCAGCAGTGTCTGCACCGATCCGCGCTCGTCGTCGGTGGCCTCGCCGGCCGCCTCGTCCACCGCTTGGGAGGCCACGCGCTCGTTCCAGCCGAGTCCGACCAGGGCGCTCACGACGCTGCCCGCGATGCTGTCGGGAGCGGTGACGGTCGGAGCGGATGCCGCGCCGGTCGGCACGATCAGCTTGCCGGCCAACGAGACGGCGATCAGTTTCGCCGTCTTCGGCCCGATGCCGGACACCTTGCGGAACGGCGCGTCGTCTTCGGCGGCGACCGCCTGAGCGATCTGCACCGGTGTCAGCGTCGCCAGCACGCCGAGCGCCGACTTCGGGCCGACTCCCGAGACGCCGCGCAGCAGGTCGAAGACGGTGAGTTCTTCGGGAGTGGCGAAGCCGAACAGGCTGAGGTCGTCTTCGCGCACGATCAACGCCGTGTGCAGCAGCGCCTCCTGCCCGACGCGCAGCGTGAGTCCGTGCTGCGGGGTCACCTGGATGCCGAGGCCCACGCCGCCGACCTCGATCACCGCGACCGTGCCCGCAACGGTGAGCACGGTTCCGCGTACGGACGAGATCATGCCCGCACCGTCCGCTTCTCGGCCTCGCGCCAGGCACGCTGGGCCGGCGTCTCTGCCGAACCGGATGCCCCTGCGGCCAGGCCGCCGAACCTCCACGCGTGACAGATCGCCAGCGCGAGGGCATCGGCTGCATCGGCGGGCCGCGGCACCTCGCTCAGCCCCAGCACCCGCGCCACCATCGCGCCGACCTGCGCCTTCTCGGCCGCGCCGTAGCCGGTGATCGCAGCCTTCACCTCGCTCGGCGTGTGCAGCCCGACGACCAGACCCGCCTCCGCGCCGAGGGCGAGGGCGATCCCGCTCGCCTGGGCGGTGCCCATCACGGTGCGCAGGTTGTGCTGCGCGAACACGCGCTCGACCGCCATCGCGGTCGGGCGGTGCCGTTCGAGGGCGGCACGGATTCCGTGCGAGATCGCCAGCAGCCGCAGCTCGAGCGCCATCGCGGGCGGAGTCTGCACCATGCCGACGTACACCAGGGTCGCCCGGCGGTCGGCCGCGACATCGACGATGCCGATTCCGCACCGGGTCAGGCCGGGGTCGACTCCGAGTACGCGCATGCCGTTGAGACTACCGGGGACATTCGTACACCTGTTCGAAGACGGGCCGTGTGTCTCAGTCGTCTTCGTCGAGAATGGCCTGCACGTCGGCGGGGACCTCGTAGTTGCTGAAGATGTTCTGCACGTCGTCGCTCTCTTCGAGTGCGTCGATCAGCTTGATCACCTTGCGCGCCGTCTCGAGGTCGACCTCGACGTGCAGGTTGGGCACGAACTCGGCGTCGGCGGAGTCGTAGTCGATGCCGGCATCCACAAGGGCGGTGCGGGCCTGCACCAGCGACGAGGGGTCGGTGATGACCTCGAAACCGCCGCCCTGATCGATGACCTCTTCGGCGCCGGCATCCAGGACCGCCTCGAGGATGCCGTCCTCGGTCACGCCCGGCGCCTTGGTGATCGAGATGACGCCCTTGCGGTTGAAGTTGTAGGCCACACTGCCCGGATCGGCCATCGTGCCGCCGTTGCGGGTCATCAGCGTGCGCACCTCGGCGGCCGCGCGGTTCTTGTTGTCGGTGAGGCACTCGATCAGCAGGGCGACGCCGTTGGGGCCGTAGCCCTCGTACATGATGGTCTGGTAGTCGACGGATTCACCGCTGAGCCCCGCACCGCGCTTGATGGCGCGGTCGATGTTGTCATTGGGCACCGAGGTCTTCTTGGCCTTCTGCACCGCGTCGACGAGAGTCGGGTTTCCCGAGAGATCGGCACCGCCCATCTTGGCGGCGACCTCGATGTTCTTGATGAGCTTGGCGAACGACTTGGCACGGCGCTGGTCGATGACGGCCTTCTTGTGCTTGGTCGTCGCCCACTTGGAATGCCCGCTCACGGTGCTCCTTCTGTCTCGCCTGTCGAATGGCGATTCTACCCGGGCGCCACCGCGGTCTTCGGCGGCTAGGCTCTCGGGGTGGTCTCCCGCTG
>DASTNC010000010.1:0-24859 GCA_035721225.1 Pseudolysinimonas sp. | reverse complement strand
TGTGCAATATTCCCCACTGCTGCCTCCCGTAGGAGTCTGGGCCGTGTCTCAGTCCCAGTGTGGCCGGTCACCCTCTCAGGCCGGCTACCCGTCGTCGCCTTGGTGGGCCGTTACCTCACCAACTAGCTGATAGGCCGCGAGCTCATCCTGGACCGAAATTCTTTCCAGCTGCTGAAGATGCCTTCGCAGCTCGTATCCGGTATTAGACGTCGTTTCCAACGCTTATCCCAGAGTCCAGGGCAGATTGCTCACGTGTTACTCACCCGTTCGCCACTGATCCAGAGGAGCAAGCTCCTCTTTCACCGTTCGACTTGCATGTGTTAAGCACGCCGCCAGCGTTCATCCTGAGCCAGGATCAAACTCTCCGTAAATGTTTGATTGCAACGGATCGCAAGCGACCCGCGCACATCTGTGTCACAGCTGCCGGGGAAAACCGGTGGGCTGCGACGAGTTTGATCTGACTAAAGGATTGTCTACTGACAATCCGTCAATCCAAAGGAATCTCACACGATCGATCCGAAGATCAATCGCCGAGGTTGTTATTTGGCATTTGACATAGTGCACGCTGTTGAGTTCTCAAGGATCGGGCGCGCCAGAATCGCAACTTTTTCGGGTTGGATTCAGGGCAACTGCTCAAACCTACCACCAAGTGGCCGTGTCTGTGACACTCGCTGGGAACATCGTTCCCGGCCGCCTTGGAGGCTCCATCTTAGGCTCACCTCTCGTCACTCTTCAAGGATCGATATCCTGAAGAGACGAAGGGTGTACTGCGGATGGTTGTCCCGCTTGAGGCCGGGGAGCGCTTCGGCTCTCCCGAACCTTTGGGGTGACGAGGGATCACATTACGTGGACATCGACGATCCGCCAAATCACGGGCGAATCCCGGGCGTGTCGCGCTATCCGCAGTACCGGGAATGCCACTCGGGCACACCCGAACTGGACGCCACCGACGACATCACGGCGACATTGGAGGCATCGTCCACCGTGCGCGACACCGTGACGGCGTCGATGATCTTTTTCGCTGCGTCGGCCACCCTGGTCACCCCGGGCTTGATGCCGGCGGGCGAAACCTTGGCGAGCTTCGTCCAACGGTCTTCGTACGCCTGCATCGCCTTGAGCGAGTCGGGGATGGATGGTCCCACCGCCGGCCACCCGAAGGTCGGCAGCTGATCCATGCTGGGGTTGGCCTTGATCGTCGCGCAGAAGGCCGCGCTGGATGCTGCGATCTGATCATGCGCCTGCTGCAGTTTGAACTGGGTGTACTCGAAGTAGCCGCCGATGCCGAGGACCACGGTGAGCACGGCGGCGATCGCGATCGACGACCGGACGATGCCGACGACCCAGCCGCGGCGCTGAGCGCTGCGCGCCGCCGCGACGATGCCGGCGATCAGGCCGATCGGGGCGACAAGTACCGCGAGAGCGAGGCCGACTTTCTCGGCCGTGGTCGCGCGACCGATGTCGGGTTCGTCGTCATCGTCCTCACCGGGCGATGAGGACCCGAACCTCAGGGGTGCGGCGGCCGCCCCCGCCTCGTCATCCGCTCCGACCGGGGTTGCGAGCAGGGATGCGAAATCGAGGGGCGCTCGCGCGGCGGAGGGCGCCGACGGACTCGCCGGGGCCGACCCGGGCGCGGGGGCCGACGTGGCTGCCAGGACCGGCGCCATCGGTGCGGCTGGCGCGGCCGCGAACAAGGCCGGGGCCGACGGTGCCGGCGCTGACGCGAACTGCGGCGACGCCGGCGCAGATGGCAGGGGTTGCTCGTACGCCGGCGGCAATCCCGGTGGCATGTCTGCTCCGGTCTGCGGCGGGGAGAAGGACTCCGGGGGGCTCACCAGCGGGGGTACCGGTTCGGACACCGCCGGGAATCCGCGCGGCGGCGCGGCCAGTTCGTCGGCGCCCATCAACTCCGGCGCGCGAGGCAGGGGCGGAGCCTCCGGTGCGACCTGGACGGGCAGCGGAGCGACGGGCGGGAAGGCGGGCGGCGTCGGTTCTGCAGGAGTCGGCTCAGCCGCCCGCTGCGTGGCGTGGACCGGGTACGGCGTCACCAGCCCGAAAGCCGGAGCGATGGGCGCAGAGGCCCCCGGGGCAGAGCCGATCGGCGCCGGCCCACCCGGTGCCGGAGCGGGCATCGCCGCGGGAGCGGGCATCGCGGGTACGGGCATCGCTGCGGGTGCGGGCATCGCGGGTGCGGGCATCGCAGGTTCTGGTGCCGCGGGCATCGCGGGTTCGGGCGTCGGCGGGAAGGCGGGAGCAGGCGGGATCGCCGCCGGCGGCGCGACGGCGGGCTCCGGCTCGGCCGTTCCGTTCAGCTGCGCGAGCAGCCGCGCGAACTCGTCCGGTTCCGCGGTGTCCTGGTCATCCATTGCGCGCCTCCCCCCTGGGTGAGCATAAGACACGTACGCCCCGGATCGAGACGACGCGGCACGTCGGTGCAGCCGTGTCGTTCAGGATGTCACGACTCCCGCGAGCGTCCGCTTGCCGCGGCGCAGCACGGCGACACCGCCGGCCAGCACCGCAGAGCCGAGCAGCGCAGCCGCATCCTCGACGCGCTCGTTGTTGAGGTAGACGCCGCCCTGCTCGATCGCGCGCCGCGACTCGGCAAGGCTCGAGGTGAGTCCGGAGTCCACGAGGAGCTGTGCGACCGGCGACCCGGGCGTGCCCGTTGCGCTGGGCAGCTCGGCGATCGCGGAACGGAGGGTGGCGGCATCCAGTCCCGAGAGATCGCCCTGCCCGAACAGCGCTTCGGATGCGGCGATCACCGCGTCGGTGGCGGCGCGCCCGTGCACCAGTTCGGTGACCTCGTCGGCCAGCACCCGCTGAGCCTCGCGCCGGAACGGCTCCGCCGCCACCACGCCCTCGAGCCGCTCGATCTCGGCCCGACTCAGGAAGGTGAAGATCTTGAGCCGCTCGATCACGTCGGCGTCGTCGGTGTTGAGCCAGAACTGGTAGAAGGCGTAGGGGCTGGTCATGGCCTCGTCGAGCCAGATCGCGTTGCCCTCGCTCTTGCCGAACTTGGTTCCGTCGGAGTTGGTGATCAGCGGCGTGCCGATGGCGTGCACCGAGGCGCCCTCCGCCCGATGGATGAGGTCGGTGCCGCTGGTCAGGTTGCCCCACTGATCGCTGCCGCCGGTCTGCAGCACGCAGCCGTACTGCCGGTAGAGCTCGAGGAAGTCGAAGCCCTGCAGGATCTGGTAGCTGAACTCGGTGTAGCTGATGCCGGCATCGCTGTTCAGGCGCGCGCTGACCGCATCCTTCTTGAGCATGGTGCCGACCCGGAAGTACTTGCCGATGTCGCGCAGGAAGTCGATGGCGCTCAGGCCGGCGGTCCAGTCGAGGTTGTTGACCATCCTGGCCGCATTGACGCCGTCGAAGCTCAGGAAGCGCTGGACCTGGGCCTGCAGGGATCCCACCCACTCGGCCACGGTGTCTTTGGTGTTCAGCGTGCGCTCGGCGGTCGGCCGCGGATCGCCGATCAGGCCCGTCGAGCCGCCGATCAGGCCGAGCGGCTTGTGGCCGGCGAGTTGCAGGCGCCGCATGGTGAGCAACTGCACCAGGTTGCCCAGGTGCAGGCTCGGCGCGGTCGGGTCGAAGCCGCAGTAGTAGGTGATCGGCGGTCCGGCCAGCAGCGCCTTCAACTCGGCGGCATCGGTCGAGACGTGCACCAGTCCGCGCCAGACCAGCTCCTCCCAGACGTCCGGGAACGAGGGATCGTTGCGCTGGCGATCGACGGCGCTCGGGGATGCTGGCACCGGCACAGATTACCAGCGCGGCGAGACCCTCCCTGGCCGCCGGGATGGCCTGGCCAGCCGTCGAGGCCTCCTGGCAGGATGGGCCGCATGGTCGTGATCGTGGGAGCGCTGCTGATCGTCGCGGCGATCGTGGGTGGGGCCGTGGCCCTGGTGCGGCGCGAATCGAGCGCGGTCGGGTGGGCGGTCGCGCAACTGGCGCTGGTCGCCGCTGCGGGCATCCTCACCCTGCTGATGCCGGCCGCTGAGACCGCCTGGTCGATTCCGCTCGCGATCTGCGCCGTGCTCGCGGCCACCTTCGGCGGCGGAATCGTGGTGAAGGTCGTGCTTCGGCTGGCCGGTCATCCGCAGGCCATCGTCGACGATCTGCCTGCCGCGGCCTGGATCGGGCTTGTCGAACGTTTCGCGATGACCTTCGCCCTGGTGCTCGGCCGAGCCGAGATCGCGGCGGTGATCATCGCGGTGAAGGCCCTGGGCGCCTATTCGGCGAGCGCCGACGGCGCGGGCAGCGGCAGGGACCGCAACCGGATGGCCTCGGTGCGCGTGCTCGGGACGCTCACCAGCGTGACCTGGGCGCTGCTGTGCTACGCGGTGTACGCCGTCGCTCGAACCAGGATGGCGGCCTAGATGTTCGTCATCACCGCCGATCAGGTCAACAGCACGGGCCGTCCCGACCTGGTCGATGTGACCATGGAGGGTCTCAACCACCGCTATGGCCACCACCTGCTGCTGGAGTTCGACCGCAACTCGGGCGACGAGATCCAGGCGCTGACCGATGACGCGCTCGTGGCCTTGCAGATCGTGCTCGAGCTGACGCGATCCAGCGAATGGAGTGTCGGGCTCGGCGTCGGCTCGGTGCGCGAGCCCCTGCCCGGCAACGTCCGGTCGGCGAGCGGGAGGGCCTTCGTGGCCGCGCGGGTCGCCGTCACGGGCGCGAAGAAACGGCCGCTGCGATTTCGGATCGAGACGCGCGGCACCACGGACCATATCGATCCGGGGCCGTTCGTCGACATGCTGCTGACCATTCGGGCGCGGCGCACGGTCGAGGGCTGGCAGCTGTACGACCTGCTGCAGGCCGGCCTCACCCAGCGCGAGGCGGCCGACCGCCTCGGCGTGACGCCGCAGGCGGTCAGCCTGCGCGCGCAGTCCGCGCAGCTGCGGCTGGAGGCCGCGAACATCGGTCCCCTGGTGCAGGCGCTCGAGGCGCTGGACGCGGCGGCGGAGTAGGGCTAGCGCGGGCTCTTCTTGTACGGCGAGACCGTCGGGTCGCCGGGGATCCAGAAGCGCCACGGATACTCGTCGGTGCCGCCCGCACCCGAGACCCCGGTGCGCGGTCCCTGGGCGAAGGCGGCCGGAGCGGCAGCGGCATCCGGCAGCTCGAGGCGGATCGGCCCGGTCTCGAGATCGTCTCCATTGTCGGCGAGGGTGATGCCGAGGGCGACGCAGAGGCGGGCCGGACCGCGGGCCAGGTCGGCATCCGTCTTGCTCGTCGTCCGGCGGGAGCGGGCGAGGGCGAGCCCCTCGACGACCTCCCCGGCGCGCATCAGAATGGCGGATGCCTCGCCGTACGGCGACGTCACGATGTTGGCGCAGACGTGCATGCCGTAGCTGAAATACACGTAGAGGGTGGCAGGACGTTCGAACATGACGCGCGTGCGCGGCGTCTCGCCGCGGAAGGCGTGCGAGCCTGGGTCGGTCTCACCCCGGTAGGCCTCGACTTCGGTCAAGCGGACGGTGACCCCGCGCCCGTGCAGCAGCGCGCCGAGCAGGCGCGGCGCGATATCGAGCGAGGAGCCGCTCAGGAGCGGCAGCAGCGGGATCACGCCCGGTCAGAACAACTTGCCCAGCGCAGCCGCGACGATGAGGCCGGTGACCACGACGACGATCGCGAGCACCACGATCGCCGGCATCAGCCAGGGGAACCGCGTCGCCAGTCGATCCTGCCGGTCGAGCCGGTCCTGTTTGAAAGCCTTGCCGCGTTCACCGCGCGGCTGGTCGCTGAACAGGGTCATCGCGTCTCCTTGGGATGGTCAGGCCAGCGCCGCGCGCACGGCGGCGGTGAGGGCCGCGAGCTGCTCCGCGACGCGGGCCGGAGCGGTGCCGCCGGTGCCGTTGCGGCTCGCGATCGAGCCGACGACGGTGAGCACCGAGCGCACCTCGCCGGTGAGGCGGGGATCGATCGCCGCGTAGTCCGCATCCGTGGGCTGATCGAGGTCGAGACCCCGGGCCTCGCAGAACTGCACGAGCCGTCCCGCGATCTCGTGGGCGTCGCGAAACGGCACGTTCTGCCGCACCAGCCAGTCGGCCACGTCGGTGGCGAGCGAGAAGCCCTGAGGGGCGAGCTCGGCCATCCGCGCCCCATCGAACTCCAGCGTCGACACCATGCCTGCGAACGCGGGAAGCAGCAGTTCGAGCGTGGTCACCGAGTCGAAGACCGGCTCCTTGTCTTCTTGCAGGTCGCGGTTGTACGCGAGCGGCAAGCCTTTGAGGGTGGCGAGCAGACCCGTCAGGTTGCCGATCAGGCGGCCGGCCTTGCCGCGGGCGAGTTCGGCGATGTCGGGGTTCTTCTTCTGCGGCATGATCGACGACCCGGTCGAGTAGGCGTCGGCGAGGCGCACGAAGCCGAACTCGCGGGTGTTCCAGATGATGAGGTCTTCGGCGAAGCGCGAGAGATCGACACCGAGCTGGGCGGTCAGATAGGCGAACTCGGCGACGACGTCGCGGCTGGCCGTTGCATCGATCGAGTTGGGCATCGGGGCGCCGAGCCCGAGTTCGGATGCCACGGCCCGCGGGTCGAGTCCCAGTGAGCCGCCCGCCAGAGCGCCGCCCCCGTACGGCGACGCCGTCGCCCGAGCGCGCCAGTCGCGGATCCGCTCCAGGTCGCGCACCAGCGGCCAGGCATGGGCGAGCAGGTGGTGCGACAGCAGGATGGGCTGCGCGTGCTGCAGGTGGGTGCGGCCCGGCATGACGGCATCCGGATGCGCACTCGCCTGTCCCGCGATCGCATCGATCAGCGTCACAGTCTGGCCGGTGATGGTCGCGGCGTGGTCGAGCAGATACAGCCGGATCAGCGTGGCGATCTGATCGTTGCGGCTGCGGCCCGCGCGCAGCTTGCCGCCCAGTTCTGCGCCGACCGCGCCGACGAGCTCGCGCTCGAGGGCGAAGTGCACGTCTTCGTCGTCGTCGCGCGCCACGATCGAGCCGTCGCGCACACCGGCCTCGATCGCGTCGAGGGCCGCGATCATGCGGGTCAGTTCGTCCGCGTCGAGGAAACCGGCGGCGGCCAGGGCCCGAGCGTGCGCCCGCGAGCCGGCGAGGTCGTAGGGCGCGAGCTGCCAGTCGAACTGCGTCGACCGGCTCAGGGCGACCAGCTCGGGGGCGGGGCCGTCGGTGAAACGGGCGCCCCACAGGGCCCCGGGCTTCTCAGCCATGGTCTCGATACGCTGCGCTACTCGACCGACTCACCGGGCGGCATCCCGTTTCGCGGCGATCTTCGACGGCAGCGACCAGATCTCGATGAAGCCCTTGGCCTGCGACTGGTCGAAGGTGTCGCCGGTGTCGTAGGTCGCCAGGTCGAAGTCGTACAGGCTCTTCGGGCTGGTGCGGCCGGTGACGGTCGCGCGGCCGCCCTGCAGGCTCATCCGGATCTCGCCGCTGACCATCTCCTGGGTGTGGTCGATGAAGACATCCAGGCTGCGCTTGAGCCCCGAGAACCACAGCCCCTCGTAGACCAGGGTCGCCCACTCGGCTTCGATGCCGCGCTTGAAGCGACTCACGTCGCGTTCGAGGGTCAGGTTCTCGAGCTCCTCGTGCGCGGCGATCAGCGCGAGGGCTGCGGGAGCCTCGTAGACCTCGCGGCTCTTGATGCCGACCAGGCGGTCTTCGACGATGTCGATCCGGCCGATGCCGTGCCTGCCGGCCAGCGCGTTGAGCTGCTCGACGGCCTGCAACGGCGTGACCGCCACACCGTCGATCGCGGTCGGAATGCCCTCGGTGAACGTGATGGTGACCTCGTCGGCCGGGCCGTCCTGCGCCGGGTCCTGGGTGTACTCGTAGAGGTCTTCGATGGGCGCGTTCCACGGGTCTTCGAGGAAGCCGGTCTCGACCGCACGGCCCCAGACGTTCTTGTCGATCGAGTACGGGTTCTTCTTGGACTGCTTGATCGGAAGCCCGTGCTCTTCGGCGTAGGCGATCGCCTTGTCGCGGGTCAGCGCCAGGTCGCGGATCGGCGCGATGCTGGTCAGCTCGGGCGCCAGCGCGGCGACGGCGGCCTCGAAGCGCACCTGGTCGTTGCCCTTGCCGGTGCAGCCGTGCGCGACCGAGTCGGCTCCGAGCTCGCGTGCGACGCGCGCCAGGTGCCGCGCGATCACCGGGCGGCTGAGCGCCGAGACCAGCGGATAGCGCTTCTGATACAGGGCGTTGGCTTTGAGCGCCGGCATCAGGAAGTCGTTGGCGAACTCGTCTTTGGCATCGACCACGATCGCCTCGACCGCGCCGCAGTCGAGGGCGCGCTGGCGGATGTCCTCCATGTCCTCGCCGCCCTGGCCGACGTCGACCGCGAGGGCCACCACGTCTTTGCCCGTGGCGTCGTGCAGCCAGCCGATGCCGACCGAGGTGTCGAGTCCGCCGGAGTAGGCGAGGACGACGCGTTCTGTCATGAGAGATGTCTCCTTGGGTCGTGGTTCAGTCTAGAGTTCGGGGTTCGGCGTCCTGAACGGGCTACCGGTCGCCGCATGGAACAGCGATGCGGGGCGCTGATCGCGCCCCGGGATATGGTGGGCACCATGTCGGACCAGAGCTCAGACCCGTCCCGTCCGTTCGATCCACCGGTTCCGCCGACGGCTCCTCCGGCTCCGCCGCAGGCTCCGCCCGCTCCCCCGGCCGCGCCCGAGCCGCCGCGGCCCGAGGTGCCCAAGTACGGCGAGTACGCGCCTGTCGACGAGACCAACCCGTACGGGGTTCCGGGATATCCGGCTGCCGCATCCGAGCCCGCAGCGTCGGCACATGCGGCGCCAGCAACCGGAGCGCCGACGTCTGCCGCGCCCGGGTACGCTCCCCCGGTGCGCACGCGCCGCACCTGGGATGTCGTGCTCACCAGCATCGTTCTCGTTCTCGGTCTGGTCGGCATGTCGCTCGGACTGCTGTACGCCTGGGCGTTCTCGAACCCCGAGATCCTCCGCGGCGCGCTCGCGAAGCAAGGGCTGACCGGAGATCTGAAGCCCGGCGTCGCTCCTGCCGTCATCGCCATCAGCCACATCGTTCTCTACCTGCTCGCCCTCGGGCTGAGCATTCCGCTGATGATCCGGGGACGGGTCGTGGTGTTCTGGATCCCCCTGGTCATCGGGGTCGTGGCCGCCATCATCTTCTGGGTCAGTCTGGGCATCGTCATCGCATCGGATTCCACTCTGCTGAACAGCTACGTCACCGGGTCCTGAGGTCTAGCCGACCCGCTCGAGCAGCCAGACCAGCAGCGCTTTCTGGGCGTGGAGCCGGTTCTCGGCCTCATCCCAGATCACGCTCTGCGGCCCGTCGATGACCTCGGCGGTCACCTCGTAGCCGCGGTCGGCCGGCAGGCAGTGCAGAAAGAGGGCGTCCGGCTTCGCGAGCGCCATGAGCTCGGTGGTCACCTGGTAGCCGCCGAAGGTGGCGACGCGGTGCGCCTTCTCGTCTTCCTTGCCCATCGAGACCCAGGTGTCGGTCACCACGACGTCCGCCCCCGCGACCGCCTCGTTCGGGTCGGTGTAGAGCGCGACCGAGCCTCCGGTCTCGGCGGCGCGGGCGTCCGCATCCGCAACCACGTCGTCGGCAGCGCTGAACTCCTCGGGCGCCGCGACGCGCACATGCATCCCCGCGGTCGCTCCCGCCAGCAGGTAGCTCTGCGCCATGTTGCTCGCGCCGTCGCCGAGGAAGGTCACGGTGAGCCCGGCCAGGGTGCCCTTGTGCTCACGGATGGTGAGCAGGTCGGCGAGCAACTGACAGGGGTGAAAGTCGTCGCTCAGGGCGTTGACGACCGGCACCGTCGTGCCCAGCGCCATCTGCTCCAGGCCCGACTGCGCGTAGGTGCGCCAGACGATCGCCGCCACCTGCCGCTCGAGCACGCGGGCCGTGTCGGTCGGGCTCTCTTTGCCGCCGAGCTGGCTGTTGGCGGTCGAGATGATCAGCGGGCTGCCGCCGAGATCGGCAATGCCCACGGCGAAGCTCACCCGGGTGCGCGTCGACGACTTGTCGAAGATCACGGCGACGGTCTGCGGGCCGGCCAGCGGCTTCGTGCCCCAGCGGTCGGCCTTGATGGCCTCGGCGAGATCCAGGATGTCCGTCTGTTCGGCCTGGCTGATGTCGTCGTCGCGCAGGAAGTGTCTGGTCATTCGGGGGCTCCGTCGTTCGGGTCGGCACGGCTGGTCGGTGTTTCAGCGGAAAGTGCGCGAGCAAAAAGGGTGGTGAACTCGGCGATCTCGGCATCGCCGATGATCAGGGGCGGCGCGATCCGGATGCGGTTCTCGCTGGCCGCGTTGACGATCAGCCCGAGCGCCAGGGCTCGTGCGGCGACCGCTGCGGCGACGGACTCTGCCAGCCCGATGCCGAGCAGCAGCCCCCTGCCCTGCACGTCGGTGATGAGCGGCGACCCGATCCCCAGGATCGCGGCGCGCAGCTGCTCGCCCCGAACCCGTGCGTTCTCGACCAGCCCGGCGCGCTCGATCTCGGCCAGCACGGCGTTCGCGGTCGCGGTGGCGAGCGGGTTGCCGCCGAAGGTGGTGCCGTGCTGACCGGGTTGCAGCAGTTCCGCCGCCGACCCGAAGGCCACGAGCGCGCCGATCGGGAAGCCGCCGCCGATGCCCTTGGCCAGGGTGACGGCATCCGGATGCGTCGAGGCGTCGAGGTCGCGCTGGAAGGCGAACCAGTCGCCGGTGCGGCCCGCGCCGGTCTGGATCTCGTCGAGGATCAGCAGGGCCCCGTGCTGCGCGGTGAGCCGCCGCGCCTCGGCCAGGTACCCGAGCGGCAGGTCGAGCACCCCCGCCTCGCCCTGGATCGGCTCGACGAACAGCGCCGCCACATCGTCGCCGATCGACGCCTCGAGGGCCTCGATCGTCGGCGCGATGTGCTCGACCCCGGGCAGCAGCGGCAGGAACGGCTCGCGCATCGACGCCTTGCCGGTGAGCGCCGCCGCCCCGGTCGTGCGCCCGTGGAAGCCGCCCTCGAGCGCCAGGATGCGGGGCCGGCCGGTGCGCCGCGCCAGCTTGATCGCCGCCTCGATCGCCTCGGTGCCGGAGTTGCCGAAGAAGACCCGGTGCCCGCCGGTGAGCCGCAGCAGCCGCTCGGCCAACTCCACCTCGGGTTCCGATGCGAAGTAGTTCGAGATGTGCGCGAGCGTCGCGGCCTGGCGCGACACGGCGTCGACGAAGACCGGATGCGCATGGCCGAGCGAGTTGACGGCGATGCCGGCGAGGAAGTCGAGGTATTCGGTGTCGTCGACGTCCCAGACCCGGGCGCCCTCGCCGCGGGCGAGGACCGCGAGCGGACGCGGGATCGACTTCATCGCGACGGCGCCGAGGCGATCGGCGTAGTCGGAGTTCAACCCGCTCATGCCGGCACCACCTCGGTGCCGATCCCGGCATCCGTGAAGATCTCGAGCAGGATCGAGTGCGGGCGCCGGCCGTCGATGATCGCCGCCTTGGGCACTCCCCCGCTCACCGCCTCGAGGCACGCGGTCATCTTGGGGATCATCCCGCTCTCCAGGTGCGGCAACAGGCCGATCAGCTCGGTGGTGTCGATGACCGACACCAGGGAGTCGCGATTCGGCCAGTCGCGGTAGAGGCCCTCGACATCGGTGAGCACGACCAGCTTGGCGGCGCCGAGCGCCACCGCGAGCGCGGCGGCCGCCGAATCCGCGTTGACGTTCAGCGACTGGCCGGGCACCTCGATATCGGGCGCGATCGACGAGACCACCGGGATGCGACCGGCATCGACCTCGGCGAGCACCGCGGCCGGGTCGACCTCGACCACATCGCCGACCAGTCCGACATCGACCATGTCGCCGTCGACCAGCACGCCGCGCCGCGCGCCGCGGAACAGGCCGGCATCCTCGCCCGAGATCGCCGACGCCAGCGGACCGTGCTCGTTGATCAGGCTGACCAGTTCGCGGCTGACCTGACCGGTCAGCACCATCCGCACGACCTCCATCGTCTCAGGGGTGGTCACCCGGTAGCCGCCGACGAACTGACTCGAGATGCCGAGGCGCTCGAGCATCGCGGTGATCTGCGGTCCGCCGCCGTGCACCACGACCGGCTTCAGGCCGACATGCCGCAGGTAGACCATGTCTTCGGCGAAGGCGCGCTGCAGCGCCTCGTCGACCATGGCGTTGCCGCCGAACTTGACCACGACGATCTGCCCGGCGAACTGCCGCAGCCACGGCAGACTCTCGATCAGGGTCGCCGCCTTGGTTTGCGCGTTCGCCAGTCGCGGGTCGTTGACGAGAGCCTTCTCGCCGCTCATGAGGCGTACGCCGAGTTCTCGTGCACGTAGTCGTGGGTGAGGTCGTTGGTGAGGATGGTGGCCGTCGCGCCGCCCGCCTTCAGATCGATGAGCACGTGCACGGCGCGCGGGGTCAGATCCACCTCGTCGCGCGGACGGTCGGGGGCGCCATTGCTGCACACCCGCACCCCGTTCATGCTCACGTCGACCGCGTAGGGATCGAACGGCGCGCGGGTCGTGCCGATCGCGGCCAGCACCCGGCCCCAGTTGGGGTCGTTGCCGAACACCGCCGCCTTGAACAGGTTGTTGCGGGCGACCGAGCGGCCGACCTCCACCGCGTCGTCCTCGGTCGCGGCGTTGACCACCTCGATCGCGATGTCGTGGCTCGCCCCCTCGGCGTCGGACTGCAGCTGCCGGGCCAGATCCCGTGTCAGCTCGGTGAGCGCCGCCGTGAACTCATCCGTCGACGGCGCGATCCCGGATGCCCCGCTCGCCAGCAGGGTGACCTGGTCGTTGGTCGACATGCAGCCGTCGCTGTCGAGCCGGTCGAAGCTGACGCGGGTCGCGGCGCGCAACGCGGAGTCGAGCGCGGCCGAGTCGAGCACCGCGTCGGTGGTGATGACGACGAGCATGGTGGCGAGACCGGGCGCCAGCATTCCGGCCCCCTTGGCCATGCCGCCGAGACTCCAGCCGGCGCGCGCGACCACGGCGGTCTTCGCGTGGGTGTCGGTCGTCATGATCGCGGTGGCGGCATCCATCCCCCCGTCGGCCGAGAGGGCCGCGGCGGCGGCGCCGACCCCGGCCACGAGCTTGTCGACCGGCAGCTGCTCGCCGATCAGGCCGGTCGAGCAGACCAGCACGTCGCCCGCGCTGATCCCGAGCTCGGCGGCGACGGCCTCGGCCGTGGCGTGGGTGGTCTGGAAGCCCTGCGCCCCGGTGAAGCAGTTCGCGCCGCCCGAGTTGAGCACGATCGCGCTGACCTGCCCATCGGCGATCACCTGCTTCGACCAGATGATCGGGTTGGCCTGCGCGCGATTGCCGGTGAAGACGGCGGCCGCGCTGGTCAACGGTCCGCGGTTGACCACCAGGGCGAGGTCGGGGTTGCCGGATGCTTTCAGCCCGGCGCGCACGCCCGCGGCCTCGAATCCGGCTGCTTCGGTCACGCTCACGGTGCCACTCCATTCACGGGAAGTCCGGTCGCCTCGGCCAGCCCGAGCGCGATGTTTGCCGACTGGATGGCTGCACCAGCCGTGCCCTTCACCAGGTTGTCGATCGCGCTGATCACGACGACGCGGCCTGCCCGCTCGTCGATCGCGAGGCCGATCAGAGCCGTGTTCGCGCCGGTGGTGTCGCCCGAACGCGGGAACCGGCCCGCCGGCAGGACGTGCACGAAGGGCTCGTCGGCGTATGCCGCCTCCCAGGCCTCCCGTACCTCGTGCTCGGTGGCGCCGGGGGCGAGGCGGGCGGTGGAGGTGGCGAGAATGCCGCGCGACATCGGGACCAGCACGGGCGTGAACGAGAGGGTGACTCCGACTCCCCCGGCGACAGTCAGGTTCTGCACGATCTCGGGATTGTGCCGGTGGGTTCCGCCGACCTGATAGGCGGATGCCGATCCCGCGATCTCGCTCGCCAGCAGCTCGGTCGTGAGGCTCTTTCCTGCTCCGGAGGTGCCGACGGCCAGCACGCTGACCAGATCGTGCGGCTCGATGACGCCGGCCGCGATACCGGGGGCCAGGCCGAGCGTGATCGCGGTCACGTTGCAGCCGGGCACGGCGATCCGGGTCGCCCCGACCAGGTGCTCGCGTTGACGCTCGCCGTTCGGACCGGTGATGAGCTCGGGCAGCCCGTAGGCCCAGGCGCCGAAGTACTCTCCGCCGTAGAACTCGGCCCATGCGGCCGGGTCGGTGAGCCGGTGATCGGCGCCGCAGTCGACGACGAGCACGTCATCCGGCAGCTGCGCCGTGATGGCGCCCGATGCCCCATGCGGCAGGGCGAGGAAGACTACGTCGGCCCCGGACAGCACCTCGGGGGTGGTCTCGTGGAGGGTGAGATGCGCCAGCGAGCGCAGGTGGCGCTGGACGGCGGCGAGCGGTTGGCCGGCGTTCTGGAACGCGGTCACCGCAGTGACGTCGAGATCCGGATGCTGGGAGAGCAGCCGCAGCAGCTCGCCCCCGGCGTATCCGCTCGCGCCGGCAACGGCGACAGACAGCGACATGGTTTAAACCTTAGGGTTCGACGGGACGTGGTCGGAGCGGCGACGTCACGCGAAGAAGGCTGAACGAGTCAGCGGCGCGGCGTCGCCCCGAGTCGGCGCGCACGACGGACTCGACGGAGCGCTGCGCCCCGGAGTTCGATCGTCGTGTTCTGCACGAAAACGACCATACTGCCCCGCGGGGCGTGAGCACTAATCTGGACCCGAGGGCGGCTCGAAGTGAGCTCGCCGAAGAGACGGGAATTATGACAGACCTCAATGCTGTGCTCGAGACGGTGCCGGTCGGCGACATCGCCAAGAAGCTGGGAATCCCCCAAGACGTGGCCGACGCGGCCGTCAAGCAGGTGCTTCCGGGTCTGATCGGCGGGATGGCGGCCAACGCCTCCACCTCTGCGGGTTCAGCAGCGCTGCAGAAGGCTCTCGGCAGCCACACCACCACCCCGAAGAGCGTGGACGAGATCGACACCAACGACGGCGCCAAGATCGTCAAGCACGTGTTCGGCGACAACACCGACCAGGTCGCCGCGAAACTCGCGGACGCGCATCCGGCGCCGAACGTCACCATGGACATCATCAAGCAGGTGCTGCCGATCGTCGCGCCGATCGTGCTGTCGTACATCGCGACGCAGGTGCTGGCCCCGAAGTCCGCCGCGCCGGCCACCAAGAAGGCGGCACCGGCTTCGTCGGGTGGCATCGACCTCGGCGGGATGCTGGGAGGCCTGCTCTCAGACCCGAACACCCAGCAGATGGTCGGCGGCCTGCTCAGCGGCCTGCTGGGCGGCGGCAAGAAGTAACCGCGCAGTTCGAGCCCGGAACGGGAGTCGGCCCTCGGGTCGGCTCCCGTTCTCGTTGCGGTGGTGGCTGCGAATCCGCATGTCAGTTCGCGCGCGATGACGGGCGAACTGACATGAGAATGCGCTACTCGCGGACCGTGGCGCCGAACAGCTCGCCCGCACGCGCCGCGCCGGCCAGCTTGGCCTCGCTCGCCTCGGCCGCAGTGAGCGTGCGGTCTGCCGCCCGGAATCGCAGCGCGAAGGTCAACGACTTGCGGCCATCGGGGATCCCGGCGCCGCGGTAGTCGTCGACGAGGCGCGCGTGCTCGAGGAGTGCGCCCGCTCCCGCGACGATGGCGGTCAGCACCTCGCCGGCCGGCGTCTCGGCCGGGACGACCAGAGAGAGATCCTGCGTCGCGGCGGGCAGCGTGCCCAGCTGGATCGGGGTCGACTGCAGCGCGCCGAGGTCGATGAGGGCGTCGAGGTCGAGTTCCACGAGCGCGACGACGCGCGGCAGGTCGAGCTCGCGCGCGATCGACGGCAGCAGTTCGCCGGCGACGCCGACGACGCGATCGCCCACGGTCAGCTGCGCGGTGCGTCCCGGGTGCAGGGCGAGGTGCGATCCGGTCGAGATCGACATGTCGACCGCGAGGGCCAGCGAGAGCTGCCGGACCACGTCGAGCGCGTCCGTCAAGCCGGTGGGCACGGCGGCCGCGCCGGGTTGCTTGGGCTGGGCGTCGCCCAAGAAGAGCGCGCCGACGTGCCAGTGCTGCGGCGGGATGCTCGCGTTCATTGTCTCGAGCGTCGCATCGTCGGGCCGCGCATCGCCGACCGGGATGAAGTCGGTGCCGTAGACGGCGCCGGGCTCCGGCAGGAAGACCATGCCGATCTCGAACAGGGCGAGGTCGGTCATCCCGCGCGACAGGTTGCGGCGCGCGATCTCGATGAGCCCCGGCAGCAGCGAGCGGCGCAGCAACCCGGTCTGCGGGTCGAGCGGGTTGGCCAGCTTCATCGCGGGGGCATCGGGGTCGAACAGCGACACCTGCGCGGCCGAGCTGAATGGATACGCGAGCACCTCGGTCGCCCCGGCAGCGGCGAGCGTCGCGGCGGCACGGCGTCGAGCCGACTGCGCGCGGCTGAGGCCGCGTCCGGGCGGGGCGATCGGCAGCACCGAGGGGATGCGGTCGTAGCCGACGATGCGGGCGACCTCCTCGACGAGAGTGAGCTGGTCCGTGAGATCGGGGCGCCAGGACGGCGGGGTGACGCTCCAGCGGACGCCGCCGGCGGGCTCGGGCGCTCGGTCAACGACCGTCGCGCCGATCATCACCAGTGAGTCGCGCACCTCGGCCTCGGTGTAGTCGACGCCGATGACCGACGTCGGCTTGGCGGGATCGAACGCGATGGCGGCGGGCGCCGGGTGCACGTCGTAGACCGAGCCGAGCGGATCGGCCGTGCCGCCGGCCAGCGACACCAGCAGGTCGACGATGCGCTGTGCCGCGATCGGGCCGAGGGTCGGGTCGACGCCGCGCTCGAACCGGCGCGACGCCTCGCTCGGCAGCTTGTGGCGCCGAGCGGTGCGGGCGATCGTCACCGGGTCGAAGTTCGCCGCCTCGATCAGGATGTCGGTGGTGGCATCCGAGATCTCGGTGGCCGCCCCGCCCATCACCCCGGCCAGGCCGATCGGGCCGGAGCCGTCGGTGATCAGCAGGTCTTCGGGCGAGAGCGTGCGCACGACGCCGTCGAGGGTCTCGAGCTTCTCACCCGGCGCAGCGCGCCGCACGACCATGCCGCCGGTCAGCTTGGCCAGGTCGTAGCCATGAGTCGGCTGGCCGAGTTCGAGCATGACGTAGTTGGTGATGTCGACCGGCAGTGAGATGGATCGCATCCCCGCCAGCAGCAGGCGCGCCACCATCCAGGGCGGCGTGGGCCGTGTCACGTCGACTCCGCGCACGACGCGCGTCGTGAACGCGCGCGAGCCCGCGGCGCCGCGGATCGGGGCCTGGTCGTCGATCGTCACGGGGAAGGTCTCGGCAGGCTCAACCGGCGTCACGGCGAGCGCCGGGTCGCGGAACGCCGCTCCGGTCGAGTGGCTGTACTCGCGCGCCACCCCGCGGATCGAGAAGGCGTAGCCGCGGTCGGGCGTGACGTTGATCTCGACCGCCGCGTCATCCAGCCCCAGCAGGTGGATCGCGTCGGCGCCGATGGGCGCGTCGTCGAGACCCAGCGCGGCGAGCCGCAGAATGCCGTCGTGCTCGTCGCCGAGCCCGAGTTCGCGCGCTGAGGCGATCATGCCGTCTGAGGTATGTCCGTAGGTCTTGCGTGCCGCGATCGGGAAGGGCCCCGGCAGAACGGCACCCGGCAGCGTCACCACGACCTTGTCGCCCGCGGCGAAGTTGTGGGCGCCGCAGACGATGCCCCGGGGCTCGGCTTCGCCGACATCCACCTGGCACCAGTTGATGGTCTTGCCGTTGCTCTGCGGCTCGGGCACGAACGAGAGCACCTGGCCGACGACGACCGGACCGGTCACCTCGAAGGTGTGCACGTCTTCTTCTTCGAAACCGACCTTCACCAGCGCCTCGTGCACGCTCTCGAGCGACACGTCCTCGGGAAGGTCGACCCACTCCGCCAGCCAACTCAGCGGGACGCGCATCTAGACCACCATCCCGAACTGCCGTGAGAACCGCACGTCGCCCTCGACGATGTCGTGCATGTCGTTGAGGTCGTTGCGGAACATCAGGGTGCGCTCGATCCCCATGCCGAACGCGAAGCCCTGATACTCCTCGGGGTCGAGGCCCGCGGCACGCAGCACGTTCTGGTTGACCATGCCGCAGCCGCCCCACTCGATCCAGCGCGCGCCGCCCTTGGCGTTCTGCACCCAGACATCCATCTCGGCGCTCGGCTCGGTGAACGGGAAGTAGTTCGGGCGCAGGCGGATCTGCGCGCCGTCCCCGAACAGCGCGTGAGCCATGTGCTCGAGGGTTCCGCGCAGGTTCGCCATCGTGAGACCGCGATCGATGGCGATGCCCTCGATCTGGTGGAAGACCGGAGTGTGCGTGGCATCCACCTCGTCGGTTCGATAGGTCGACCCGACTGCGGCGACGTACACCGGCAGCGGGCGGGTCAGCAGCGAACGGATCTGCACCGGGCTGGTGTGCGTGCGCAGCACCAGGTGCCGCTCGACCGGGTCGACGAAGAATGTGTCTTGCAGGGCGCGCGCCGGGTGGTCCTCGTCGAAGTTGAGCGCGTCGAAGTTGAACCACTCGTGCTCGAGTTCGGGGCCCTCGCCGATCTCCCATCCCATCGAGATGAACAGGTCGCTCATCTGCTCCATGAGCAGAGAGAGCGGATGCCGCGCCCCGGCACGCCAGCGCGACGGCACGGCGGTCACATCCACGGCTTCGGCCGCGAGCTGAGCCGCCTCCTCGGCGGCCAGGATGACCGACTCCTGGGCCGCGAACGCCTCGTTCACGCGCGCGCGGGCTCCGCCCACGAGCTGGCCCGCGGCGGCCTTCTGGTCGCCGGGCAGGTGGCGGATCGCGGCGTTGAAGGTGGCCAGCGGCGACCCCTCGGCGGAATGCGCGGCGCGCGCGGCCTTCAGCACGGCGGAATCACCCGCCGCCGTGATCGCGGCGAGCGCGGCCGCGACGGCCGATTCGACCGCGTTCTCGGTGATCTGGGGAGCGTCTGGCACGAGTCACAAGCTTAGTTGGACGGCTCAGACCCTTTGTGCGAACGCCGACTCGTACAGGCACACGCCCGCCGCGGTCGCCAGGTTCAGCGACTCGGCGTGACCGTAGATGGGAACTTTCACCACGGCGTCCGCCAGCTTCAGCGACTCATCGGTGAGTCCGTGCGCCTCGTTGCCGAACAGCCAGGCGGTCGGCTGCGCCAAGCGGTCGCGCACGGTCGGCAGGTCGTCGCCCGCGATGTCGGCGGCGAGCACCTGGAGGCCCGCGGCCTTGACCGCCTTGATCGCGGCATCCAGCTCGCCGCCCTGGGCGATCGCCACGTGGAAGAGCGAGCCCGTCGTCGAGCGCACCACCTTCGGGTTGTAGGCGTCGACGCTCTTGCCGGTGAAGATCACGCCGTTGGCGCCCGCGGCATCCGCGGCCCGGATGATGGTGCCCGCGTTGCCGGGGTCGCGGACCTCGTCGAGGATCGCCACCAGCGTCGACCCCCCGGCCAGCAGCTCCTTGACCGTCACCGGGAACTGCCGCGCCACCGCGACGACGCCCTGGGGCGTGACCGTGTCGGCCATGGTCTCGAGCACGTGGTCGCTGACGGTCTCGGGCTCGATCCCGGATGCCGCTGCCGCTCGCACGATATCTCCCGAGCGATCCTGCGCGGCGCGGGTCATGAACAGGTCGACGAGCAGAGCGGCACGGAACTCGAGCGCCTCGGACACCGCCTGCGGCCCCTCGACCAGGAACAGCCCGGTCTCCTCGCGCGCACTGCGCTTGGCCAGCTTGGCCACAGCGCGCACGCGCGGAGAACGGGGGTTGTCGATCACGCTGTCAGGCTATGGCGCGCAGGTGAACGTGGGGCGCTGAAACGGCGACGACGCGGATGCCGAGCGTTCGTCGGCATCCGCGTCGTGCGCGGTTCGGTGCGTGCTGACTACGCAGCAGCCTCGCTCTTGGCGTTGACATCCTTCGGCAGCGCGGCCTTCGCAGCGGCGACGAGGCCGGCGAAGGTCGCGGGCTCGTTGATGGCCAGATCGGCCAGGATGCGGCGGTCCACCTCGATCCCGGCGATGCCGAGACCCTGGATGAGCCGGTTGTAGGTCATGCCGTTCGCACGGGCCGCGGCGTTGATGCGCTGGATCCACAGGCGGCGGAACTCGCCCTTCTTGGCGCGACGGTCGCGGTACGAGTAGACGAGCGAGTGAGTGACCTGCTCCTTGGCCTTGCGGTACAGGCGCGACCGCTGACCGCGGTAGCCCTCTGCGCGCTCGAGGATGGTGCGGCGCTTCTTGGCGGCGTTGACCGCTCTCTTGACACGTGCCATTTCTTCGTTCCTTCTGAAATCGGGTTCTGGCTACTTGCCGAGAAGCTTCTTGATGACCTTGGCGTCTTGCGGGGCCAGCACGACGTCCTTGTTCAGGCGGCGGGTCTCGCGCGAGGTCTTGACCTCGAGGTGGTGGCGCATGCCGGCACCCTGCTTGACGACCTTGCCGGTCCCGGTGAGCTTGAAACGCTTCTTCGCACCGGAGTGCGTCTTCTGCTTGGGCATTACTCGTCCTCTGTCTTCGTCGCGGCCGCCTTGGCGGTGGCCGTCTTCGTGGGGGTCTTGGGGGCGGTGGCCGGCTTCGCGGCGGCCGGAGCCTTCGGGGCCTCGGCCTGGGGGGCCTCGGTTGCTGCCGGTGCTTCTGCGGCCTTCGACGCCTCGGCGGCCGGTGCCGCCTCCGGCGCGTTGCGGGCCCGTGCCTGTGCGCGCTTGGCGTTGGCTTCGGCCTTGGCGTCGGACTTGTTCTTGTGCGGGCCGATCACCATCACCATGTTGCGGCCGTCGATCATCGGGGTGGACTCGACGCTGCCGTACTCGGCGACATCCTCTGCGAACTTCTGCAGAAGACGCACGCCCTGCTCGGGCCGCGACTGCTCGCGACCGCGGAACAGGATCATGGCCTTGACCTTGTCACCCGACTGCAGGAAGCCTTCGGCCCGCTTGCGCTTCGTCTCGTAGTCGTGCACGTCGATCTTGAGACGGAACCGCACCTCTTTGAGGATGGTGTTCGCCTGGTTGCGACGCGCTTCTTTGAGCTTCTGGGCCTGTTCGTACTTGAACTTGCCGTAGTCCATGATCTTGACGACCGGCGGCTTGGAGTCGGGAGCGACCTCGACCAAGTCCAAGTCGGCTTCCTGCGCCAGGCGCAGGGCGTCTTCGATGCGGACGACGCCGACCTGTTCCCCGTTGGGTCCGACGAGGCGGACCTCGGGGACGCGGATCCGGTCGTTCGTTCTGGGATCGCTGATGCGATGTTCCTTTCGTCAGTGTTCGTCTTGTTCGCCGGTCATCTCCCGGCGAACCCGCTTCGCGGCACGAGCGCGGTCGCGCCGCTCCGCTGGCTGCTGTGTTGCACGAAACGAAGAAACTCCGCAGCTGAAAGCTGCCCAACACCCTGGCTACCGGATGCTGCAGGCAGCGAACGGCGGGGTGGTACTGACCCGGCTAACCTTGAGATGCGGTCAGCGGGTGGGATTTCTCCACTTCGTTTCCGGGGATCTGGCCCCGGAGCCCGCATAAGACTAGCAGAGGATGCGTTCGTGGCCGAAGATCAGGTGAAGCCTGAGGCGCTCGACGAGGCCCGCGACATCGCGGAGGTGCCGGCCGTCGAGGTGATCAACACCGTCGCGGTGCACCTGCTGAGCGCGGCCGCCGTGAAAGTCGGTCTGGCCGACGACCCGGCGACGCAGCTCGACCTCGATGAGGCCCGCAAGCTGATCGACGCGCTGGCCGGCCTGGTGACGGCCGCCGCACCGAGCGTGGGAGACCAGCACGCCCGCCCGTTGCGCGACGGACTTCGCAGTTTGCAGCTCGCCTTCCGCGAGGCGTCGCCGTTCCCCGACCCGATCGGCAAGGGTCCGGGCGAGAAGTGGACCGGCGCAGTCACTTAAGTGACTGCGCGCCGCTGTCTCGAGCGCGTCGGCATGCGCATGAGTGCGACGGCGAGAGCATCGCGCTACACGCGGTCGACCCGCACGCCGATCGAGTCGACGCGTGCCGCGATGACCGGGTCGGTCGCCCAGGCGGCCTGCAACCGGGCCAGCAGAGCATCGAGCTCGTCCTTCTCCAGTCCGGCCCGCACCGAGAGCTGCACGAGCAGTTCCGGGCCGGCGAGCCGCGCGTCGGGGTCGCCGGGCGCCAGCTGGATCGCGTGCAGCGCCGGCTCCGCAGCAGCTGCCGACAGGAACGCGTCGAGCACCGCTTTGTCGGAGTAGCTTGGCGCCCACGCCGCGCCGGTCGCGATCGCCTCGAACGCCGGGGCTCGGATCGCGAACTCGGTCGGCGATCCGGGGTCGAGCACGATCAGCGGGGTGCCCTCGGAGGCGGCAGCCAGGGCCACCCGGGCGGCGTCGATCGGGATCGGGCGCGCGGCGGCATCCCAGGCGGACAGGGCAGCCACCGAGGTGAAGGCCGGAAGCACGTTGCGCCCGTCGGGCCCGGCCACCGTCACGATCGACAGCTCCTGCGTCTTGTCGACCAGCTGACCGTGCGCCCCGACGCCCTCGTCGCCCCGCACCGCCACCAGCGGGATGAGCAGCCGAGAGCCGTGAAGCGCCGCCACGACCTCGGCGGCACCCGTGTCGCGCGCGCGAAAACGCTCCAGCGCCTCGAGCAGCTGCGGCGGCGCGGATCCGTCGTCGCCGGCACCCGGATTCTCGTGAAAGGCGCGCCCCTCGAAGGGAACCCCCGCCGAATCAGCGACCGGCGGCATCCAGAGCCTCGATCAGCGTGAACGCGCCGGCATACAGAGCCTTGCCGACGATCGCCCCTTCGAGGCCGAGCGGCACCAGCTCGCGCAGGGCCGCGATGTCGTCGAGGTTCGAGATGCCGCCGGATGCGACGACCGGGCGCGAGGTGCGGCCCATCACCTCGCGCAGCAAGTCGAGGTTCGGGCCTTTCAGCGTGCCGTCTTTCGTAACGTCCGTCACGACGTAGCGCGCGCAGCCCGCGTCCTCGAGCCGGGCGAGCACCTCCCAGAGGTCGCCGCCCTCCTGCGTCCACCCGCGGGCCGCCAGGGTCGTGCCGCGCACGTCGAGTCCGACCGCGATCGCCTCGCCGTGGCGCGCGATGACCTCGGCAGCCCACTCCGGGTTCTCGAGCGCGGCCGTGCCGAGGTTGATGCGCGCGGCTCCGGTCGCCAGCGCCGCGTCGAGGCTCGCATCATCCCGGATGCCGCCCGACAGTTCGATCTTGACCGTCGCCGGCGTCGCGTGGATGACCTCCGCGATCGCCCGGCGGTTGTCTCCCCGCCCGAACGCGGCGTCGAGGTCGACCAGGTGGATCCACTCGGCGCCCTGGGCGATCCAGGCCTCCGCCGCGTCGAGGGGATCGCCATAGCTCGTCTCACTGCCGGCCGCGCCCTGGGTGAGGCGCACCGCCCGGCCGTCGGCGACATCCACGGCGGGCAGCAGGGTCAGCACCGGCAGCTTGGAATCGGGCACGGTTTCGGTCATGGTCACAGACTCCTGAGCCAGTTGCCGAGCAGCCGGATGCCCGGCTCGCCCGACTTCTCGGGGTGGAATTGGGTGGCAGACAGCGGGCCGTTCTCGGCGGCCGCGACGAAGCGGTCGCCGTGGCGCGCCCAGGTGACTTTCGGGCGGGCGAGGGCTCCGATCGGATCCAGCTCCCAGCGGCGGGCCGCGTAGGAGTGCACGAAGTAGAAGCGCTCATCGGCGATCCCCTCGAACAGCAGCGAATCCGGCGGCGCCTCGACCGTGTTCCAGCCCATGTGCGGCAACACAGGCGCGTCGAGTTCGTCGACCAGCCCCGGCCACTCACCGAGCCCCTCGGTGTCGGTTCCGCGTTCGATCCCGCGATCGAACAGCACCTGCATGCCGACGCAGATGCCGAGCACGGCGCGACCGCCGGCCAGCCGTCGTCCGATCAACTCGCCGCCGCGCACGGCGTTCAGCTGCTGCATCACGGCGGCGAAAGCCCCGACGCCCGGCACGACCAGCCCGTCGGCGGCCATCACCGCGGCGCGGTCGCGCGTCAACGCGACCTTCGCGCCCGCCGCCTCGAGCGCCTTGGCGGCCGAGTGCACGTTGCCGGAGCCGTAGTCGAGAACGACGACGGTGGGTTGCGCCGCGGACACGACTACAGCGCGCCCTTCGTCGACGGCACGCCCACCACGCGCGGATCCAGCGCGACCGCCTGGCGGAACGCACGGGCGAAGGCCTTGAACTCGGCTTCGGCGATGTGGTGCGGGTCTCGGCCGGCGAGCAGCAGCAGGTGCACGGTGAGCCCGGCATGGAAGGTCAGCGCCTCAAAGACGTGGCGCACCATCGACCCGGTGAAGTGCCCGCCGATGAGGTGGTACTCGAAGCCGTCCGGCTCGCCCGAGTGCACCAGGTACGGGCGGCCCGAGACGTCGACGACGGCCTGCGCCAGAGCGTCATCGAGCGGCACGAGCGCGTCGCCGAAGCGCGCGATCCCGCTCTTGTCGCCCAGGGCCTGCTTGATCGCGCTACCGAGCACGATGGCCGTGTCTTCGACCGTGTGGTGCACATCGATGTGGGTGTCGCCGCTGGCTTTGACCGTCAGATCCACCAGCGAGTGCTTGGCGAAGGCGGTGAGGAGGTGGTCGAAGAACGGGACGGTGGTGTGGATCTCGGACGAGCCCGTTCCGTCGAGGTCGATCGACACGGCGATGCTCGACTCGCTCGTCTCGCGGGTCAGGGCCGCGGTCCTCCCAGGTGCCATGGTCAAGAGACTACCGACGACCGGGACGGTCGTCGGCGCTGGGGTCGCGGCGAAGGCCAGAAATGACCTTCGCTCACCGCTCCACCGCGGGGGGGGTCTAGTGCGCTCCGCGAGGTCCCAGCTCTGCGAGCGACTGCAAGAAGAACGACGTCTCGTCTGCGGTGCCGGCGGTGACCCGGAGCGCGCCGGGGATCCCGACATCCCGGATCAGGATGTCGCGCTCGAGCAAC
>DASTNC010000009.1:0-12715 GCA_035721225.1 Pseudolysinimonas sp. | reverse complement strand
CCTGCACGTAGGCACAGATGGTTACAGTCTGGTTAACGCGGTACCGCAAAGCGGACAAAAAACGGCCCCGGAGCTAGGCTCCGGGGCCGTTTTACCTGGTAGCGGGGGCAGGATTTGAACCTGCGACCTCTGGGTTATGAGCCCAGCGAGCTACCGAACTGCTCCACCCCGCGGCACGAAGAATGACTCTATCACGCGCCGCGGGATGGCGCAGATCGCCTACTGCCCGATGGCGGCCATGGCAGCCTTGATCGCGGCCTGCATGTCCTGATCGGCCTGAGCCGCGGCCACCAGGTCGTTGGCCGCGTAGGCCGCCGTTCGGGCCGCGAGCGCGGTCTGGTACTGGCCGAGGGCCTTCTGCAGGGCGGCGTTCTGGGCGTCGGTGAGCCCGCTGCCCGTGCCGGTACCGGTGCCGGTTCCCGTGCCGGTGCCGGTTCCCGTTCCGCTTCCGGAGCCAGAACTGCCCCCCGCGCCGTTGTCACCGGCACTCGCACCAGAATCGCCGCCGAAGAGCGAGTTGAGGGCGGCGTCCAGGGTGCTCTCGAAGGCGATCTTGTCGCCGAACGCCACGAGCACCTTCTGCAGCAGCGGATAGCTCGTGTCGGCGTTCGAACTGGACTTCACGTAGACCGGCTGGACGTAGAGCAACCCGCCGCCCACCGGCAGCGTCAACAGGTTGCCGTAGATGACTTCGGAGTTGCCCTGCCGCAACAGGTTGAGCGCCTGAGACACCGTGGTGTCGGAGTCGAAACTGTTCTGCACCTGGCCCGGGCCCGGCACCGTTCCCTGCTTCGGCAACTCGAGGAGGGTCATCTTGCCGTAGCCCGGTCCGGCGTCCGCGTCGACCGAGAGATACCCGGTCAGCACGCTCTTGCTCACGGTCGAACTCGACTTGGGGATGTAGGTGGAGTACAGCGTGAACGCCGGCCCCTTCGTCTCCGGCACCTGCATCGTCAGGTAGTACGGCGGCTGCGCGACGGCGCTCGACTTGGGCTGCGTCGGATCGTTGGGCACGCTCCAGGCGTCGACGCCCGAATAGAACGAGCCCGCGTCGGTCACGTGGTAGGTCTGCAGGATCGAGCGCTGCACCTTGAACAGGTCGGCCGGGTAGCGCACGTGCGCGAGCAATTGCGCGCTCATCGCACTCTGCGGCTTGACCGTCGACGGGAAGATCTTCTGCCAGGTCTTCAGCACCGGATCTTTGTCGTCCCAGGCGTAGAGCGTCACCTTGCCGCTGTAGGCGTCCACGGTCGCCTTCACCGAGTTCCGGATGTAGTTCACATCGTCGAGCGCATACCCCGGCTGCGGCGTGTAGGTGTCGACGATCGTGTTCGAGAGCTGCTCGACCCGCGAGTACGGATAGTCGGCGGTCGTCGTGTAGCCGTCGACGATCCAGACCACGTGCCCGTTGACCACCGCCGGATACGGGTCGCTGTCGAGCGTCAGGTAGGGCGCGACCTTCTCCACACGCGTCTTCGGATCGCGGTCGTAGAGGATCTGCGAGTCGTTGTTGACCGACGTCGAGAACAGGATCTCTTGCGCCCCGAAGTGGATGGCGTAGGTCAGCTTCTTGAGGAAGGTGTCGAGCTTCGGGCCGCCATTGCCGCTGTAGGTGGTGGTGGCGCCGTCGGAGTTGGTGTCGGACGCGGTGGCGCCACCGCCGGACGGGTAGTCGAACTCGACGTTCTTCGAGCCCTTCGGGGCGCCGACGATCGAGTACTCCGGCGACTTCTCGCCGAAGTAGATGCGCGGCTGGAAGTCGCCGAGCGCGCCCTTCGGAGGGATGTCGGATTCGAGGAACTTCGGCTCGCCGTTCGCCGCACGCTGGTTGCCGTACGCGGCCACGATGCCGTAGCCGTGGGTGTAGACGAGCGTGTCGTTGTACCAGCTGTTCGAGCTCTGGTTGGCCGAGTCCAACTCGCGCACCGCGATGACGGTGTCTTGAGTCTTGCCGTCGATCTTGTAGCGATCGACATCGAGTTGGTGGGCGAACTGGTAGTACTGCCGGACCTGCTGCAGCTGGGCGAAGGTCGTGCTCACCAGGGCGGGATCGAGGATGCGGATGTTGGCAGTCGTCTCGGCGTCGGCGCGCAACTGGCCCGGCGCGACATCCGTGGTGGCGTTGTACTGCACCACGTTGACGTCGTCGACGCCGTATGCCTTGCGGGTGGCGTCGATGTTGTAGCCGATGTATTTCGCCTCGAGTGTGCGCGCGCTCGCGTTGACCTGCAGGTTCTGCACGATCGCCGGATAGATCGACCCGATCACCAGGCTCGACACGATCAGCAGCCCGGTGGCGATCAACGGCAGCCGCCAGCGGCCGATGGCCGCGGTGAGAACGAACAGCACGGCGACGAGAGCGGCGATGCCGGCCAGGATCACCCTGCTCGGGATGGTCGCGTTGACATCCGTGTATCCGGCACCGGTGATCGTCGCGCTGGTGCCGATCGGCGACTCGTCGGTGAGCGTCGTGTACTGGTCGAGCCAGACACTGACCGCCTGGAGGGCGACGTAGATCGCCGCGGTCAGCGCGAGCTGGATGCGCGCGGGACGCGTGACGCGCACCTCGCGCCCCGAGATGCGGATGCCGCCGTAGAGGTAGTTGGTGGCCAGCGCCGCGAGGCCGGCGACGATCACGGCGGCCGAGGCATAGCCGATGACGCCCCGGTAGAACGGCAGTTCGTAGACGTAGAACGACACGTCGAGATGGAACTGCGGGTCGAGCGTGCCGAAGCTCGTGCGGTTCACGAACTGCAGCACGGTCGGCCAGCGGGTCGCGGTCGAGACGCCCATGAAGACGCCGAGCACGATCGGGATGCCGTACATGGCCAGGCGGCGAAGCGGCTCGACGACCTGCTGATAGCGGTCCAGCTGCGAGTTGAGCTTCGCGTAGACCGGCCGGGCCCGGAACGCGATGAAGATGCTCAGCCACACGAGCAGGGCCATGGTGAGGAATCCGACCACGAACATGAGCACGGTGGCGTACCACTGCGTCGTGAGCACGTTGAGGTAGCCGAGCTGCTGGAACCAGAGCACATCGGCATACAGGCCCGAGAAGATGAAGAACACGATCACCAGCAGGGCGATCGCCGCGGCCGTGATCGCGAGGGCGGCACGGCTGCGACTGCGCGGTGCCTTCGGCTGGGTGGTGGCAGTGGAGGACGTCACGCGACGATCCTAGGGTCGCGAGCAGGTAGCGAGCTTGGAGGTGTCGCCGCCGGAGGCGATCACCTTGACGTCGGCCAGCGAGTCGTCGAGCGTCTTCACCGCGAACACCGTGAGCCCGCTGGGGATGTGCCCGGTGACCTCGTTGCAGTTGGACTCCGGCGCGAGGAACCAGGTGGCTCCCGCGTCACGTGCGCCGTACATCTTCTGGCGGATGCCGCCGATGGCGCCCACGGCTCCACTCGGGTCGATCGTGCCGGTGCCCGCGATGTGCGCGTGACCGACGAGATCGCCCGGGGTGAGCTTGTCGTAGATGCCGAGGGCCATCATCATCCCCGCGCTCGGGCCGCCGACATCCTGCAGCTGGATCTTGACGTCGAATGGGAAGGTGAAGGTCGATCCGGTATAGATGCCGACCGTCGGCTTCTTGCTGTCCGAGTTGATGGTGGGGGTGATCTCGACGGTCCGCAGCGTGCCGTTTCTGCGGATCGCGAGCTCGACCGGCTTCGTGACGCCGTTGTCCTGGATCGTGTGCTGCAGCATCGTGAGCCCGGTCACCTGCTCGCCGTTCGCCGTGACCAGCTCGTCTCCGGCCTTCAACTTGCCGGCCGCCGGAGTGTCTGTGATGACCTGGGCCACGACCACCTGCGAGGTGTAGTGGATCTTCAGCTCGGTCAGGGCCGCCGCGATCGCGGCCTGCTGCGAGTTGGTCATGTCGAGCGCGCTCTCGACGTTCGACTGCTGCTCGGTCTGGCCCGCGGGATAGAGCTCGTCGAGCGGAATCGCCGCGCGGCTGACGTCGAACCACGAGCTCGCCAGCTCGATCCAGCTGACGCGGTTCTGCGGCGTCCCGTCGACATACACCGTCAGCATGTCGAGGGCGCCGGTCGTGGGATAGGTGGTGTGGCCCGGGATGTCGATCAGCGGCACCGATTTGCCGTTCACCTCGGTGTTGCCGAGCACGTCGTATACGGGGCCCGGTCGCTCCACCGCGTACGGCGACGGCGACATGCCCAGCAGCACGGCACCGGCGACCGCGCCCACGAGGAGCAGCCAGCCGACGGATCGAGCCACGCGTCCGCGATCAGAGAGGAAGCTGCGCAACGTAGGTCTTTCGCCTGATGTGTGGACGTGGTTCGGATGTGTTCGCTGTGTTCGCTGCTGGCGGAGCCCGCCGCTGGCTCAGCCTAGGCGAATCCCCCGGACTCCTGAGCGGGCGAGGGCTACCTTAGAACGCATGGCTGATGATTCGCGGGACGAGCCGTCTGAAGACGACTTCCGCGACATGCTGCGCGACTTTCTCGCCGGCAACACGGATCTCGACCCGGCGAAGCTCGCGAGCGCGGCCGGTCTTCCCAACGACCCCGAGATGGTGCAGCGGCTCATCGGCCAGCTGCAACAGGCGCTGCAGAACAGCGGCGAGGGGATCAACTGGGGCCTCGCGCTCGAACAGGCGAAAGGCCTCGCGACCCGGTCGGCCGTGGTCAGCACCCCCGCCGAGACCTCCGCGATGGAGCAGGCGCTGCACGTCGCCGCCCTCTGGCTCGACGAGGTCACGTCGATCGCCGAGCTGACCGTTGCGCCGGTGCTGCTCACCCGCGCGGGCTGGGCCGAAGCCAGCATGCCGGTCTGGACCCAGCTCGCCGAGCCGGTCGCCCACTCGATCGCGAACGCCCTCACCGGCGTGCTCGAAGAACAGGCGCCCGAAGAACTGAGCGGGATGCTCGGCAACGCCGGTCAGCTCATGCGCAACGTCGGCGGCACGCTGTTCGCCATGCAGCTCGGGCAGGTGGTCGGCCAGCTGGCCGGCGAGGTCGTCTCGGGCGGCGATGTCGGCATCCCGCTGCTCGACGGTGAAACACGTCAGGCGGCGCTCGTGCCGCAGAACGTGGATGCTTTCGGCGCCGGTCTCGACATCCCGGTGGATGAGGTGCGGCTGTACCTGTCGGTGCGCGAACTCGCGCACGCGCGTCTGTTCCGCCACGCCAAGTGGCTGCGGCTGCATCTGCTGACCCAGATCACCGACTTCGCCCGCGGCATCCGCGTCGACACCGACCGGCTCGAAGAGCTCGCCGCCGATTTCGACCCGCAGAACCCCGAAGAGCTGCGCGCCGCGATGACGAGCGGCGCGCTGATCCCGCCCAAGAGCGACGAGCAGCTCGCCGCCCTCGCCCGCCTCGAGACCATGCTGGCTCTGATCGAGGGCTGGGTGGATGTCGTCACGGCCGCCGCGACGGCGCGGCTTCCCAAGAGCGTCGCCATCGCCGAGAGCGTGCGGCGTCGGCGCGCGGCCGGGGGTCCGGCCGAGTCTGCGTTCGCGACCCTCGTCGGACTGGAGCTGCGCCCGCGCCGCCTGCGCGAGGCGGCCGCGATGTGGCAGAGGGTGACCGATGCGGCGGGCGACGGCGAGCGCGACGCGCTGTGGGCGCATCCCGATCTGATCCCGACCGATGCCGACATCGACGATCCCTCGGCGCTGATCGCGCGGCTCACCTCGGATTCGCGCATTCCGGATGACGTCGACATGGCGATCGAAGACCTGCTGAACGACGACGGAGAGAACCGGCCGCACGAGGTCTGAGGCGCGTCGACGGGCCTGCGCGGGTCGGTCAGCGGCGTGCTGACTCGCAGAGGGCCCGCGAGGCCCGCGTGCCCCGCGCACGTTCTGGATTTTCAAGGACTGTCCTTGAGATTCAGAGTGCGCCGCACGTGACACCGGCTCGGCGCGGCTTCCCCGCCGACCTGTGGAACCGCGACGACGCCCGAGCGCGCGTCACGGCATCCTGTGCGCATGGTGCTCAAGGTGCGAGCGGACGTTCCGTTGGTGTGGCGGAGTCCGAGCAGTCTGCAGTTCGGCGTCGACCTGCCGCGAGTCGTGCTCCACGACGTGGATGCGGCCAGCGAGCGGATGATCTCAGCCCTGGTCGGCGGCATCTCGCGCAGCGGGTTCGACATGATGGCGCGCAGCGCCGGGATCACCGCCGAGGCGGCGGCCGAGTTGCTGAGTCGGCTCGACGCCGTGCTCGAACGCGAGGCGGCGGCCCCCGCGGCTGCGCGAGCCCGAGTCGCCGTCAGCGGCGAGGGCACGCTCGCCAACGAGGTGCGGCGCGTGCTCGAGGCGGAGCGGGTGCTGGCCGGCTCCGACGAGGGCTCGCCCGGCCTGGCCGTCGTCGTGGCGGGCTGGGTGATCTCACCCGAGGATCACGGCAGGTGGTTGCGCCGCGACATCCCCCATCTGCCGGTCGTGGTCGCGGATGCCGGTGTGACCGTCGGGCCGCTGGTCGAGCCGGGCATCGGACCGTGCCTGTACTGCGTGCAGCTGAGCCGCACCGACGACGATCCCGCGTGGCCGGCGATCGCCACACAGCTCTGGAACCGGCCGGCGCCGGCGATGACGCCGCTCGCGGTGGCCGAAGCCGCATCGTTCATCGCCCGGCGCGCGGGCGAACGGCTCACGTCCGGCCCGGGCGAGGCGATCAGTTGGCGACTGGCGGGCGACGGCGGCGCCGTCACCGCGCGCGCGTGGGCGCGGCATGCCCAGTGCCGCTGCGCAGTTCCTGCAGAAAGCGACTGGGCTCCCGCTGCTGACCCCGCGAGCCGATCCGCGACCACGAGAGCAGCAGCCGTCGCCGTGCCCGCGTGATCCCCACGTAGAAGAGCCGCCGCTCCTCGTCGATGGCCGCCGGCGTCTTGGCGTAGTTGATCGGCAGCAGCCCTTCGCTCAGCCCGACCAGGAACACGGTCTGCCATTCCAAGCCCTTCGCGCTGTGCAGCGTCGAGAGCACGACGGCCGACACCGTCAACTCGTTGTTGCTCTCCTCGCGTTCGGCGAGCTGGGCCGAGAACCGCTTGAGCGACACCGAGTCGGGCACCTCGTTGGCAAACCGCACGATCGCGTCGAGGGCATCCCAGCTCTCGCGCGGCAGGGACGAGTCGTCGGGCAGCAGGCTCCACCCGAGTTCGCGGGCGAGATTCGACACGATGGCGCGCGCCGGTTCGTCGGGCTCGGAGTGCACCTGCACCCGCAACGCGAGCAGCAGCTTGCGCACGGCGGGCAGTTTGAAGAAGGTGCTCGCCCCGAGCTGGCGCACGGCGACGCCGGCCTGCTTCAGGGCGGCCTCGAGGGCCACCGCCTGCTCGTTCACCCGGAACAGCACCGCGATCTGCTCGGGGCGCGTGCCCGCCGCGAGCTCCGCGGTGATCGCGCCGGCCACCGCCTGGGCCTCGGCGACGTCGTCGTCGAACACGGCGACCGCCGAGACCGGGTCGGTCGAGGTGCTGATCGCGCGCAGCTCGAGAGAACCTGCCCGGTCGCGCATCAGCCTGTTCGCCAGGGCGAGCACGGCCGGCGTCGACCGGTAGTTGCGCTCCAACCGCACGACGTGCGCCTGCGGGAACTCCTTCTCGAACCCCAGCAGGTACGAGCTGGTGGCCCCGGTGAAGGAGTAGATGGTCTGGCTGGCATCCCCGACGACGCAGACATCCGTGCGGTCGCCGCGCCACAGGGTGAGCAGGCGTTGCTGCAGCGGCGAGACGTCTTGATACTCGTCGACCGTGAAGAAGCGGTACTGGGCCCGGACGGCCGCCAGCACGCGCGGCTCGGAGTCGAGCATCCCCGCGGTGGCGAGGAGCACGTCCTCGAAGTCGAGGCGGCGGCGATCGTCTTTCAGCTGCTCATAGCGGGTCTGGATGTCGACCACCGCACCCACATCGAGACCGCCCGGCATCGGCCGCCCCTGGTCGATCACGGCGGCGGCGTAGCGCTCCAGGCTCAACTCGGAGGTCTTGCGCCACTCGATCTCGCCCGCCAGGTCGCGCACCGTTCCACCGCCGAGTCGCAGGTGCAGGGCGTCCCCGGCCTCGGAAATCAGCCGGGACTTGTTCTCGACCAGCTTCGGCGAGGGGCCGCCCACGACATCCGGCCAGAACTGACCGAGCTGCGCGAGCGCCGCCGAGTGGAAGGTGCGCGCCACGGCGCCCTCAGCGCCCAGCCTGCGCAGTCGCTCGCGGAGCTCTGCGGCTGCCTTCGTGGTGAAGGTGAGCGCCAGCACGCTGCCGGGCGAGTAGGTGCCGGTGCGCAGCCCGTGGGCGATCCGGTAGGTCAGGGCGCGGGTCTTGCCCGTTCCGGCTCCGGCCAGGATGCAGACCGGGCCGAGCAGGGCCACCGCCGCTTCGCGCTGCTCCGGGTCGAGGCCGGCGAGCAGCTCGTCGTCGAGGGCGGGGGTCACGCGCGCCCTCTCATGGGAGCACGCTCACCAGCGGCCGCCGTCAGGAAGTTCGCCGCCGTACCAGTCGTCGATGATGGCCCGTGCGATCGAGGTGGCGCCGGGCAGCCGGATCTCGCCCGCGGCATTGGCCGCGGCCAACTCGTCGCGGGTGAACCAGCGCAGCTCGAGGATCTCGTCGCCATCCGGGCGTCCCACGGTCGAACTGCCGGGAGCGACCCGCGCGCGGAATCCCACCATCAGTGACGCGGGGAACGGCCACGGCTGGCTGCCGCAGTAGACCGGGTCGATGACGCGCACGCCCGACTCCTCGTAGACCTCGCGGATCACGGCCGCCTCGAGCGACTCCCCCGGCTCGACGAATCCGGCGAGCAGCGAGAAGCGGTTGGCCTCCCAGAGCGCGTTCGAGCCGAGCAGCAGGCGGTCGTCGTCATCCGTGATGCCGACGATCACGGCGGCGTCGGTGCGCGGGAAGAGCTCGGTGCCGGTGACGCTGTCGCGGCGCGTCCAGCCGCCGGCATCCGGGATGCTGGCGTGCCCGGTGCGCGGCGAGAACGCGTAGCTCGCGTGCCAGTTGGCCAGCGCGAGGGCTTCGGTGAAGAGTCCCGCATCCCGGACGCTCAGCTCGGCGCCGAGCTGGCGCAGGTCTCCCCAGTCGGCGTCGCCCCCGAGAGCTCCGGCCAGCTCGGCGGCGGTCTGCTCGTTCACCAGGAGCGCGGTGATCGGCGCGCCGGGCGTCACGTCGCCGTCTTCATCCAGAGCCCGGCCGAGATAGAGCGCGAGTTCGTGGCCGGGCACGCGTGACGGCTCGAGCAAGGCGATCCGTGCCGGGCCGACGAGCAGGACCTTGCGCTCGTGCAGCACGAGAACCCGCGCGAGCGGATCGGCGAGCACGGCCTCGACGCCGAGGGGGCGCGACAGGTGATCGCGATCGATCGACGCGCGGGCCAGCGGCAGCCGGGAGCCGAAGGAGTCGATCAACCAGGTACCTCCGGAGCGGGCGAGAAGGGCGTGGCGTGCGGCCGGGGCGGGCATCGACCGACCTACCCTGTCGTCATGGCCAGATCCCACTTCACTCTAGCCGCGCTCGCCACCTCGGCCGTGGCCGAGCTCGATGTCGTCGGGGTGCAGCCGTTCGGCTCGATGGGCCACGGAGATTTCGACGCGGCGCTGCTCACCGGAAGCGATGGCAGGCACTGGGTGGTGCGCGTGCCGCGGAGCGAGCGTGCCGAGGCCGAGCAGTCCGCCGATCTGGTCGCCCTGCGCGCCCTGAGCGCCGGGGTGCGCAGCCGCCTGCCGTTCGCGGTCTCGGCGTTCGCCGGTCAGGTTCCGGTCGGGGGCACCCGCGCGGTGGTCTACGAGTTCGTGTACGGCACGAAGCCCTCGCTCGCGCAGCTCAGCCCCGAGCTGGCGGCGTCGATCGGAGCCGGCATCGCCGCGATCCACGCCCTGCCGACCTCGTTCGTCGTGGATGCCGGGCTCCCCGGCCACAGTGCCGTCGACGGCCACCGCGCCGCAATGGCTTTGATCGACCGCGCCTCGGCGACCGGACTCGTTCCGATCGCCCTGCAGCAACGCTGGGAGCACGCGAGTGCGGAGTCGGCGCTCTGGCAGTACACCCCGACCGTGATCAACGGCTCGTTCGGCTCGGACTCGGTGCTCGTCGCCTCCGATCAGCTCACCGGCGTGCTCGGCTGGCACGGTCTGCGCGTCGGCGACCCGGCCCTCGACCTGCAGTGGCTGCTCGGCTGCACCCAGCCCGGGGCGACGGATGCCGCATTCGACGCCTACAGCGCGGCGCGCGGCCAGGTCGACCGCCAGTTGCGTCAGCGCGCCACCCTGCTCGCCGAGCTCGAGGTGGCGCGCTGGCTGCTGCACGGCACCGAGGTGCGCAGCACCGAGATCGTGGATGACGCGGTCGAGATGCTCTCGGCCCTCACCGACGACGCGCAGACGACCCTCAACAGCACGGTGAGCGGCGACACGGTCGATTTGAGCAGTGCGCGGCTTCACACCGACGAGATCGAGGAACTGCTCGATCGGTCGGAGCGGCTGACCCGCTAAAGCGCCACGGCCTGAGAACGCTTGACGATCCGCACCAGCTGCCGCGGTCGTCGCAGGTTGACCTGGAGCGTGAGTTGGTGGCGGCGCGCGAGGATGACGGCGACCACGAGGCCGGCCGCCGCGGGCACGCCGCCCGCCACCAGGAACGCGGACTGCGCGCCCAGGTTCTGCGCGATCCATCCGATGATGAGGCCGCCGGCCGCCTGCCCGCCGACGCTCACCATGATGTAGAACGACATGACCCGGCCTCGGATGCCGAGGTTGGTCGAGAGCTGCGTCAACGATTCCGAGCCGGTCGCGAAGGCGATGCGCGTGATGCCGATCCCGGCGAGCGCCCCGAGGAAGATCAGGTACAGAGGCGCGACCCCGGCCAGCGCGGTGACCGCGCCGTAGACGATCACCGCCACCACGATCGCGCGCAGCCTCAACGAGCGGCGGCGGGTCGAGAGAAGCGCGCCGGCGAGCGCGCCGGCGGCCGCCAGCGAGCTGTAGAGCCCGTAGCCCGCGGCACCGGTGTGGTAGGTCGAGTTGGCCGACGCGGTGAACAGCACCGGCAGGTTCATGCCGAAGGTGGCGACGAAGAACATCAGCACGATGGGCCAGAAGATCGTCGGTTTGCGCATGACGTACTGCAGCGCCTCGCGGATCTGCCCCTTGGCCGCGACGACCGGCCGCGATCTGGTCAGCTCGTGGGTGCGCATGAGCGAGAGCGCGAGCACGGCGATGGCCGAGGTGCCCGAGTTGATGGCGATCGACCATCCGGAGCCCACGAGCGTGATCAGCACCCCGCTGATCGCCGGGCCGAGCAGGCCGCCCAGGTGGAAGATGCTGGCGTTCAGGGTGATCGCGTTGCGCAGCCGGTGCGATCCGACCATCTCGGTGACGAACGCCGATCGCGAGGGCGAGTCGACCGCCATCGAGCAGCCGGTGATCGTCGCCACCACGAAGACCATCCAGGCCTGCGCCAGGCCGGTGAGCACGAGCACCGCGAGCAGTCCGTTGAAGATCGTGCCGACCGACTGGGTCATGATCAGGGTGCGGTGCCGGTTGTAGCGGTCGGAGATGACTCCGGCCCAGGGCCCGATCAGCAGGGTGGGCGCGAACTGGAGGGTGACCGTGAGCCCGACGAGGGCGACGTTGCCGGTCAGCTCGAGCACGAGCCAGTCGATGGCGACCCGCTGCATCCACCCGCCGACGTTCGCGAACAACTGACCGACGACATAGAGCCGGTAGTTGTAGGCCCGCAGCGCGATGAAGGTGTCTCGCCAGCGCGGGGCCTGCGTGATGACGGGGATCGGCTGCGTGACGCTCTCGGGATCCACGCCGCTGAGATTCGTCACGTTCATCAACGGTACGCTCGCCCTTGTCATTCGATTGTGGAATCGTGGCTATAAGTACCATTGGATAGTCGAATGAGAGGCTCACGCGATGTTCGACCCCGCACTGCTGCGCACCTTCGTCGCCGTGGCCGAGACCCTGAACTTCACCCGCGCGGCAGAACGGCTCGAACTGAGCCAGCCGACGGTCAGCCAGCAGGTGCGCAAGCTGGAGGTGGCCGCCGGCCGGCAGCTCGTGGCCCGCGACACCCGGGCGGTCTCACTGACCGACAACGGGGATGCCATGCTCGGCTTCGCCCGCAGCATCCTGGCCGCGCACGACGAGGCCGCCGCCTATTTCACCGGGTCGGCGATGCGCGGGCGCCTGCGCTTCGGCTCGGCCGACGATCTGGCGCTCACGCAACTGCCGCAGGTCTTGCGCGACTTCCGGCAGCTGTACCCGCAGATCAACCTCGAGCTCACCGTCAACCAGAGCGGCGCGCTCGCCCGCCGGCTGAAGGCCGGCCAGCTCGACCTGGTCTACATCAAACAGGAACCCGGTCAGCCCGACGGCCGGGTGGTGCGGCGCGAGCGGCTGGTCTGGGTGGCGCACAAGTCGCTCCAGCTCGAGCCGGATCAACCCGTGCCGCTGATCGTCTATCAGGCGCCCTCGCTCTCGCGCACCGCCGCCATCCGCGCCCTCGAGGATGCCGGGCGCACCTGGCGCATCACCTGCAACGTCCGCGAGATCAACGGCGTGCTGGCCGCGCTGCGGGCCGGAATCGGGGTGGCGGTGTTTCCGCAGAGCCTGATCCCAGGCGACCTGGTGCGCGTGACCGGCACCTTCGAACTTCCGATCCTCGGCGACGTCGACTTCGCGCTGCTCGACAACCCGCGCGCGGCGCGCGAGCCGGTGGATGCGCTGGTCAGTGCGATCGTGGCGCG
>DASTNC010000008.1:0-26989 GCA_035721225.1 Pseudolysinimonas sp. | reverse complement strand
GGTCAGCGCGATGGCCGCGATCGCGACCTTCGTTCCAAGGGCAGTGGCGATGAATGGCACAGGTACCTCCGTGGATCAGCTTCGAGTGATGTGCAACGGCCCATGTGGCGTCGCGCTCACCTGTGTCATCGTGAGACGAAGCGAAAAGTTACGGTCAGACCGAAGATTCCGGTCAGGAACTACGCCGCGGCTGCTGCGGCCCTCGCGCTCTCGGCCGACTCGGCCGCGAGGGCAGCTGCCGCCTTGGCCTTCGCCTGCTCGAGCGTCACCCCGGCCAGCTCTGCCCGCACGTCGGCGAGGGCCGCGGGCGCCATCGAGAGCGTGGTGGCCCCGAGTCCGACCAGAACCACCGCCAACTTCGGGTCGGCCGCTGCCTCGCCGCAGATGCCGACCGACTTGCCGGCCGCCGCGCCGGCATCGCCGAGCATCTTGACCAGGCGCAGCAGGGCGGGATGCCAGGGGTCCTGGTACGAGGCGACCGTGCCGAGCATCCGGTCGGCCGCGAGGGTGTACTGCGTCAGATCGTTCGTGCCGATGCTCACGAAGTCGGCGATCGTGAGCACCTGATCGGCGACCAGGGCGAGCGAGGGCACCTCGGCCATCACGCCGACGGTCCTCAGGCCGAGCCGCTTGCCGAACTCGACGAAGTACCCGGTCTCGCCCGCATCCGCCACCATCGGCGCCATCACCCAGAGATCGGCGGGATGACCCGACGCGATCGCCTCATCCTGCGCGTTCTTGAGGGCCTGCAGCTGGTCGGTCAGGATCTGCTGCTGAACGCGCAGCGCGCGCAGCCCGCGCAGCCCCAGAGCCGGGTTCTGTTCGTGCGCGGCGTGGAGGAAGGCGAGCGGTTTGTCGGCACCGGCGTCGAGCGCGCGCACCACGACCTTCTTGCCCGCGAAGTGCGACAGCAGCTCGCGGTAGTGCGTCTGCTGATCGGCGACGCTCGGGGCGGTCTGCGCGTCGAGGAAGAGGAACTCGGTGCGGAACAGGCCGACCCCCTCTGCCCCCAGCTCGACCGCGTTCGCCGCCTCGGCGAGCGAGCCGAGGTTCGCGAGCAACGGGATCTTCGTGCCGTCGGCGAGGGCGCCCTCGGTGATCGGAGCGGCCGCCTGCGCGGCCCGCTCGGCGATGCGCTTCTCGGCATCCGCGACCTGCGCGTCGCTCGGGTCCACGGTCACGATCCCGGATGCCGCATCGAGGAGGACGCGCGTCCCCTCGGCGACCGCGGCATCCGCTCCGACGCCCACGATCGCCGGGATCGCCTGGGCCCTGGCCAGGATCGCCGTGTGGCTGGTCGGCCCTCCGTCGCGGGTGATGAGCCCGAGCACCTTGTTCCGGTCGAGCAGCGCCGTGTCGGCGGGGGCCAGGTCGCGCGCCAGCAGGATGAAGGGGGCGTCGGAGTCCGGAAGGCCCGGCACCGGCACCCCGCGGAGAGCCGCGATGATCCGCTGGGCCACGTCGCCCAGATCGGCCGCCCGCTCGGCCATGTGCCCGCCGAGAGCGGTCAGCTGCTGCTGGAACGAGCGGAAGCCCTCGAACACGGCCCGTTCGGCGGTGGTGCCCGCGTCGATACGGGCGTTGACGTCGTCGGCGAGCATCGGGTCCTGGGCCATCTGGATGGCCGCCTCGATGATCTCCTTGCCCGCCCCGTCGACCCGGCCGGCCCGCGATCGCAGGTCGGCCGCCGCGGTCACCACCGCCACGGCGACCGCTGCCTTCTCGGCCGCTGCGTCCCCGCCGTGCGAGCCTTCCGCCGGCTCGGAGAGGGGCTCCGGCATCGTGAGCACCCGGCCGACTGCGACCCCGTTGCCCACCCCGACTCCGCGCAGTTCTGCAGCACCGTGCGCCATCGCGGGTCACCCTTCGATGTCGAAGCCCTGAGCCAGGCTGAGAGCTCTCGGGGGTTGAGTATCGGGTCAGCCTAATGCGTGACGCCCGACCCTATGGTGGAGGGATGGCCGCCCCCGAGAAGGCTCCCCACCCCCTGGTGGCGTGGGTGACGGGCCGTGCGACCTGGGTGCAGTCCCTCAAGCCGGTCCGGGTCGCGCTGCACTACTCGCGGCTTCGGGGCCCGATCCTCGCCAGCGGGCTGGCCTTTCAGGGGCTCTTCGCCGTGTTCGCCGGCCTCTGGGTCGCGTTCTCGATCGCCGGACTCGTGATCAGCGACAACGTCGCCGCCCAGAACGCGATCGTCACCGCGCTCAACAACGCTATCCCCGGCCTGATCGACACCGGCGACGGAAGCGGAGCGATCAAGGTCCGCACCCTGCTCTCGGCCGGCGCCTTCGGCTGGACCGGCGCGATCGCCCTGATCGGCCTGCTCTACTCGGCGCTCGGCTGGTTGGGCTCGGCACGGGATGCCGTGCGCACCATGTTCGAGCTGCCGTCTCCGGCCGCCAACTTCGCCGTGTTGAAGGTGCGCGATCTGGCCCTCGGAGTCGGACTCGGGATCGTGGTGATGGTGTCGGCCGTGCTCTCGGTGGCCGGCACCAGTGCGACCGGTTTTCTGCTGGGACTGGCGGGCATCACGACCCAGACGGTGATCGCGACCGTGCTCAGCCGCATCGTCACCCTCGGGGTGATGTTCGTGCTCGACACGGTGGTGATCGCGGCGTTCTACCGGCTGCTCGCCGCGATCAGGATCCCGCGCAGGCGGTTGTGGGCGGGCGCGCTGCTCGGTGCGATCGGCCTGGGCCTCTTGAAGACGCTCGGCTCGGCGCTGCTCGGAGCCGCCACGAACAATCCGCTCATCGCCTCGTTCGCGGTGCTGGCGGGGCTGCTGCTGTTCTTCAACCTGGTCTGCCAGGTGATCCTGATCGCAGCATCCTGGATCGCAACGGGGGTCGAGGATGCCGGCATCGTGGTCGACCCGCGCGTCGCGGCCCAGCGGCTCGCGAACGCCCGCGAGCTGCTCGCCGCCCACGATCCGGAGCCGGAGCCTCGGCCCCGACGTCGCCGATAGAATCGCCAGCATGCCCCGCCCCCTGCGCATCGCCTCGGTGAACGTGAACGGCATCCGCGCCGCGTACCGCAACGGCATGGGCGCGTGGCTGGCCGGGCGCGACGTCGACATCCTGTGCCTGCAAGAGGTGCGGGCCGAGACCGACGACGTGATGGGGCTGCTCGGCGACGACTGGAACGTGCTGCACGACGCCGCGACCGCCAAGGGGCGCGCCGGGGTCGCGATCGCGAGCCGGCGCGGAGGCGTGACGGCACCCGAGATCCACCGCGTCGAGTTCGGCGCCCAGGACTTCGACAGCGCGGGCCGCTGGCTCGAAGCCGACTACGACGTCGACGGCACGGTCGTGACCGTCGTGTCGGTCTACGTGCACTCGGGCGAAGACGGCACCCCGAAGCAGGTCGAGAAGTACACCTTCTTGGATGCGATGGTGGCGCGCCTGCCCGAACTGGCTGCCCACAACCCGCTCGCCGTCATCATGGGCGACCTCAACGTCGGCCATCGCACCCTCGACATCAAGAACTGGAAGGGCAACGTCAAGCGCGCCGGCTTCCTGCCGAAGGAGCGCGAGTACTTCGACCGCATCCTGGGCGCAGAAGACGACCCGCGGTACAACGCCGGTGCCGGGCTCGGCTGGGTCGACCTCGGCCGCAGGTTCGCCGGCGAGGTGCCCGGCCCCTACACCTGGTGGTCGAACCGCGGGCAGGCCTTCGACACCGATACCGGATGGCGCATCGACTACCAGCTCGCGACGCCCGAGCTCGCGGCCCGGGCCCGCAGCTATGCCGTGGATCGCGCCGCGAGCTACAGCGAGCGATGGTCGGACCACGCTCCCGTCGTCGTCGACTACGACATCTAGTTCGTTTGCCGGTTGCGTAGCGACCGGCGCATACCGAAGGACCATCTCATGACCCAGCCCCGACTGTTCTCGGGCATGCAACCCTCTGCCGACTCGCTGCACGCGGGCAACTACATCGGCGCGCTCCTGCAGTGGAAGCAGCTGCAGAGCGAGTACGACGCGATCTTCTGCGTCGTCGACCTGCACGCGATCACGGTGCCGCAGGATCCGGCCAAGCTGCGCGAGGCCACGCGCCGCACGGCGGCCCAGTACATCGCGGCCGGCATCGACCCCGCGTCGTCCATCCTCTTCGTGCAGTCGCAGGTGCCCGCGCACGCCGAGGCGGCCTGGGTGCTCAGCACGATCACGGGCTTCGGCGAGGCCGGCCGCATGATTCAGTTCAAGGACAAGTCGGCCAAGCAGGGCGCGGACTCGACCACGGTCGGGCTGTTCACCTACCCGATCCTGCAGGCGGCCGACATCCTGCTCTACGACGCCGAGATCGTGCCCGTCGGCGAGGATCAGCGCCAGCACATCGAGCTGACCCGCGACCTGGCGCACCGCTTCAACGCGCGCTTCGGCGAGACCTTCGTCGTGCCCGAGGCACGCATTCAGAAAGAGACCGCCAAGATCTACGACCTGCAGAACCCCGGATCGAAGATGTCGAAGTCGGCCGAGAGCGACAACGGGATCGTCTGGCTGCTCGACGACCCGGCGGTCACCGCGAAGAAGATCAAGTCGGCGGTGACCGACACGGAACGCGACATCCGGTTCGACCCCGAGAACAAGCCCGGCGTCTCGAACCTGCTCACCCTGCTCTCGGTGCTCGGCGGCTCGCCGATCGCGTCGCTGGAAGCCGAGTTCGCGGGCCGCGGCTATGGCGACCTGAAGTCGGAGACGGCGGATGCCGTGGTCGCCGCGTTCGCGCCGGTGCGTTCCCGTGCACTCGAGCTGCTCGCCGACCCGGCGGAACTCGACCGCGTGCTCACCGGCAACGCCGAACGCGCGGATGCCATCGCGAGGCAGACGCTGACCCGGATCTACGACCGCGTCGGCTTTCTGCCGCGGGTGCGGTAGGCGGAGCGGCCCGTCATGCAGCAGTTCGATCTTCGCAGTGCTCGGTTGTGGTTGTCGCCTCCGACCGCCGACGATCTCGACGCGATCGTGCGCTACTGCCAGGACCCGCTGTTCGAGCGGTTCCTCACGACGCCATGGCCATACCGGCGCGACGACGCCGTGTACTTCATCGAGGAGGTGGTCGCGGGCCGCTGGCAGACGGGTGAGGAGTTCACCTGGGGCATCCGCGCGCCCAGCGGCGCCCTGCTCGGGATGATCGGCTGGCGCACCCGCGGCGACATCGGCTACTGGATGGGCGAGGAGCACCGAGGGCGCGGGTACACGCTCGAGGCGCTCACGACCGTCTGCGACTGGGTGTTCGCCGACGCCGGGTCCGGCACGGGAGCCGAGGTCGTCGACTGGGAGACGAGCATCGGCAATCTCGCCTCGGCGCGCGTCGCTCGGGCGGCGGGGTTCCGCTACACCGGAATCGCCCCGCACGTCGTGCCGGAGCGCGACGGCTCTCACCCGGACGGCTGGCACGGCGAACTCCGCCGCGACGACGACCGCAGCGTCAAAGACGGCTGGCCGCTGTGACCGCGGCGGCGGGCGGCGGCATCCGGGTCGCCCTGTTCGACCTCGACGACACGCTGTTCGCCCACCGCGAGGCCGTCGACCGCGGACTCGCCGCGCACCGGGCGGCACTCGGCGGCGCGATCGCCGACGCCGATGACGAGGCCGAAAGCGTGCGATGGCACGAGCTCGAAGAGCTGCACTACCACCGCTACCTCTCGGGCGAGCTGGACTTCCGCGGGCAGCGCCGGGCGCGCGCGCGCTCGTTCGTCTCGCCCTTCGGAGAGGTGCTGGTCACCGACTCCGAGGCTGAGGCCTGGTTCGACAGCTACCTCGTTCACTACGAGAACAACTGGGGCCTGCACGACGACACCCTGCCCTGCCTCGACGCCCTGACCACCGGCCACGACCCGGTGCGCATCGGGTTGATCACCAACGGCGACCTGCGCTCCCAGACGGCGAAGCTGCGCAGCACCGACCTGCTGCCTCGCATCGAGCACATCGTCGCGAGCGGATCGGTGGGCGTCGCCAAACCGGATGCCGCGATCTTCGCCCACGCCTGTGACGTCTTCGGCGTCGCGCCGGGTGAGGCGGCCTACATCGGCGATCGGCTCGCCACGGATGCGCTGGGCGCCTCCGCCGCCGGGTTGCTCGGGGTGTGGCTCGACCGCCCGGGCCTGGCGACCGACGAGCAGCTCGAGACCGCCCGCGCGGCGGGGGTGCCCGTCATCCGGAGCCTGGCCCAGGTGCCGGGCCTGCTGGGGCGCTGAGACCCTCTGGGGCGCTGAGAACGGCGAGGCCAGCACGGGCTCTGCGGCAGGTTCGCGGGCTGACACCCGGGCTCGATCCGGAATACCCCGGTCGGATGCGCGTTGTAGTGTGGGTAACGAAGCACGTGCTCCGGGGTCGGTGAGAATCCGAACCGGCGGTGATAGTCCGCGAACTCCTCTCGATGGTTGAGAGCAGCCGATCCGGTGGAATTCCGGGACCGACGGTTAAAGTCCGGATGGGAGGAAGCACGCATTTCCGAACGAGCCGCGGCGCATGACGCCGGGGCCCGGGCAGAGATGATGCCAAGCTCGGCAACCCCCGGAACCGTCTCGCACCGAGACCTGAGGACCGGATGACCGACGCAGTGCCGCCAGGCACCCAGCAGCACTCCGAGTGGGAGCCGCTGATGCGGCGCGCGCTCGAACTCGCCGCTCAGGGGCCGATCACCGGCGGCAACCCGCAGGTCGGCTGCGTGCTGGTCGACGACACCGGCGCCGTCGTCGCCGAGGGCTGGCACCACGGGGCAGGCACCCCGCACGCCGAGGTCGACGCCCTCTCGAAACTGCCGACGACTGCCGACGGGCGTCCGGATGCCGCCGGCCTGACCGCTGTCGTCACCCTCGAGCCGTGCAACCACACCGGCCGAACGGGTCCGTGCTCCGTCGCGCTGCTGAACGCCGGAGTCGCGCGCGCGGTCTATGCGCTCTCCGACCCGGGCAAGCGGTCGAGCGGCGGGGCCGAGCACCTGCGCGCCGGCGGGGTCGAGGTGATCGGCGGGGTGCTCGCCGACGAGGCGGAGGCGTTCCTGCACCGGTGGCTCACCGCGGTCGCGCGCAACCGGCCGTGGGTCACGGTGAAGTGGGCGTCGACGCTCGACGGGCGGGCCGCCGCATCCGACGGCAGCAGCCAGTGGATCACCGGCACCGCCTCGCGTCAGCGCGTGCACGAGGAGCGCGGGGCCAGCGACGCGATCCTGGTCGGCACCGGAACGGTGCTGGCCGACGACCCGTCGCTCACGGCGCGCGGCGACGGCGGCGAGCTCCTGCCGCACCAGCCGATCCCGGTGGTGGTGGGCGAGCGCGCGATCCCGGACGACGCGGCACTGCGCCGGCATCCGGCAGGCCTGATCGAGACCGGCACCCGCGACCTCGACGCGATCCTCTCCGATCTCGACACCCGCGGACTCCGCCGCGTCTACGTCGAGGGCGGCCCGACCCTGGCCAGCGCGGTCATCGCCGCCGGCGTCGCCGACGAGTTCTCGATCTACCTGGCTCCCGCCCTGCTGGGCGGCGACAAGCTCGCGATCGGCGAGCTCGGCATCCCGTCTCTCGGCCAGGCAGTCCGCCTGCGCCTCACCGCGATCGAGCAGCTCGGCGACGACCTGCATCTGATCGCGCAGCCTGCACACAAGGAGAACTGAATGTTCACCGGCATCATCGAAGAGCTCGGCGAGGTCACCGCCTGGCAGCCGAGCGGAGACTCCGCGCGCGTCACGGTGCGCGCGCCGCTCGCCGCCTCGGACGCGCACCACGGCGACTCGATCTCGGTCAGCGGCGTCTGCCTCACCGTGGTCGCCCAGGGCGACGACTGGTTCACGGCGGATGTCATGGCCGAGTCGATCGCGGCCAGCACGGTCGGCAGACTCGCCCCCGGTGATCTCGTCAACATCGAGCGCGCCGCGTCCCTCGGAGACCGCCTCGGCGGCCACATCGTGCAGGGGCATGTCGACGGCACCACCACGATCCTCTCCACCGAAGACGGTGCGGCCTGGCGCGTGGTGCGGCTCGCGCTGCCCGACGAGCTGAGCGCGCTGGTCACCCGCAAGGGCTCGATCGCGATCGACGGCATCTCGCTCACCGTGAGCGCCGTCAGCGACCCGACCGAGAACGAGCAGTGGTTCGAGGTCTCGCTGATCCCCGAGACGCTCGCCGCCACCACCCTCGGCGCCAAGAAGGCGGGCGACGCCGTCAACCTCGAGACCGACATCCTGGCCCGGCACGTCGAGCGATTGCTCGCCGTGGAGCGGACAGCCGAGCAGCCGATGCAGCACAGCACCGAAGGAGCACGATCATGAGCCTCGCCCACATCCCCGTCGCCCTGGAAGCACTCCGGGCGGGCAAGCCGATCATCGTCGCCGACGACGAGGGCCGCGAGAACGAGGGCGATGTCATCATCGCCGCCGAGTCGGCCTCGCAGGAATGGGTCGCCTGGATGGTGAAGCACACCTCGGGATTCATCTGCGCCCCGATGACGAACGAGATCGCCGACCGGCTCGACCTGCCGCCCATGGTCGAGCACAACCAGGATCCGCGCGGCACCGCATACACGGTGAGCGTGGATGCCGCGGACCGCCTCAGCACGGGCATCAGCGCCAGCGACCGCGCGCACACCCTGCGCGTGCTGGCCGATCCCACCGCGACGCCGGAGCGGGTGACCCGCCCCGGCCACATCCTGCCGCTGCGCGCGGTCGACGGCGGCGTGCGCGAGCGTGACGGCCACACCGAGGCCGCCGTCGACCTGATGAAGCTGGCGGGGCTGACCCCGGTCGCGGCGATCTCCGAGATCGTGGCCGAGAACGGCGAGATGGAGCGCCTTCCCGGGCTCATCGCCCTGGGCGAGCGCGAGGACGTGCCGGTGATCACGATCGAATCGCTCCTCCGGTTCATGGAGGAGAAGCGCTGCGAAGCCGACCCGCACGCGGTGGTCGACGTGCCCGAGTCGTCCCGTGTGACCTTCGAGGTCGAGACCAACGTGCCGACCCAGCACGGCGTGTTCCGGGTTCGGGCCTACCGCGACCGGTCAACCGGGGCCGACCACGTGGCGTGGATCTCGGGCACCCCGGCCGACGGCACGCTGGTCCGGGTGCATTCCGAGTGCCTGACCGGCGAGGCGTTCGGCTCCCTCAAGTGCGAGTGCGGCCCGCAGCTGCAGGCGGCGCTCGACACCATTGAGGAGCAGGGCGGCATCGTGATCTACCTGCGCGGTCACGAGGGCCGCGGCATCGGTCTGATCAACAAGCTGAAGGCGTATCGCCTGCAGGAGGACGGCTTCGACACCCTCGACGCGAACCTCGCGCTCGGCCTTCCCGCCGACGCGCGCGACTACGGGGCGGCGCACGGCATCCTCAAGGATCTCGGCATTTCGAGCGTCCGCCTGCTGACGAACAACCCCGAGAAGGCGCGGCAGTTGCGCGAGCGCGGCGTCACGGTCACCGAGCTGGTGCCGCTCGTCGTCGGGGTCGGCGAGTACAACGAGGGCTACCTCGACGCCAAGCGCGACCGCATGGGCCACGCGCTGCCGACCCACGAGGTTCTGGATGCGCGCATCGACGATGCGCTCGAGGCGCAGGGGCGGAGCGGACGATGAGCGGCGAAGGGCTCCCCGAGCTCGACACCGACGGAACCGGCATGAAGGTCACCATCGTGTCGGGCCTCTGGCACCACCGGATCTCAGAAGGGCTGCTCGGCGGCGCGCGCCGGGTGCTCGCCGCGAGCGGAGCCGAGGTCTCAGAGATCCAGGTCGCCGGCAGTTTCGAGCTGCCCCTGGTGTCGAAGGCGGCGCTCCAAGCAGGGGCGGATGCCGTAGTGGCGCTCGGCGTGATCGTGCGGGGTGAGACCCCGCACTTCGATTTCGTCGCCACCGCCGCCACCGACGGACTGACCCGCGTCGCGCTCGACACCGGCAAGCCGGTCGGCTTCGGCGTGCTGACCGTCGACAACGAGCAGCAGGGCCTCGATCGCGCGGGACTGCCCGACTCGAAAGAGGATGTCGGCGGCCGAGCCGCCGAGGCCGCGCTGGCGACGGCCGCGGCTCTCCGCGCCCTGACGTCCGGAAACTGAGCCGTAGCCACGATTCTGGCCGTGCCCTCTTCTCGGGGTCGGGGAGGGGCCGACTCCCGGGGCGACGGCCGGCATCCCTCGGGTGTACGTGCGCTCAGCCACCGCCAAGTAGCGTGACAGCATGAGCACGACCGACAGCACTGCGTCGCGCCGCGGCCTGTTCGGGCGCCGAACGCCCGGTGACGGGCCGCGAGCCAGCTTCCGCCAGCTCCTGCCCTACCTGGCCGAGCATCGCGGCGTGCTCGCCGTCGTCGTCGCTCTCAGCCTGGTCGGCGCGGGCGCGTCGCTGCTGCAGCCGCTGCTGGTCAGCCAGGTGATCGGCCTCGTGCAGAAGGGCCAGGCGCTCGGCATGCTGGTCTGGGCCCTGGTCGCCCTGGTGCTCGCCTCGGCCATCATCAGCGGCATCCAGCACTACCTGCTGCAGCGCACCGGCACGAGCGTGGTGTTCTCGGCGCGGCGCCAACTGGTGCAGCGGATGCTGCGGCTGCCGATCGCCGAGTTCGACCAGCGGCGCACCGGCGATCTCGTCTCGCGGGTCGGCTCCGACTCGACCCTGCTCTACGCCGTCGTCACGCAAGGCCTGGTCGATGCGATCGGCGGAGCCGTGCTCTTCCTCGGCGCCCTGATCGCGATGCTGATCATCGACCCGGTGCTGCTCGGGCTCACGGTTCTGGTGATCGCCCTCTCGGTGGTCGCCGTGGTGCTGCTCTCGGGGCGCGTGCGCACGGCGAGCCGTCGGCAGCAGGAGAAGGTGGGCGATCTGGCGGCCGCGGTGGAGCGCTCGATCAGCGCCATCCGCACGGTGCGCGCCTCGAACGCGACGGCGCGCGAGACGGATGCGGTGGTCGAGGATGCCATGGGCGCCTACCACGCCGGCGTGCGGGTCGCGAAGATCTCATCGCTCATCGTGCCGCTGAGCGCGATCGCCCTGCAGGTCTCGCTGCTGGTCGTGCTCGGCGTCGGCGGGTACCGCGTCGCCAGCGGTGCGATCACGATCGCGAACCTGGTGGCGTTCATCCTGTTCCTGTTCATGATGATCATGCCGCTCGGGCAGGCGTTCGGGGCCCTCACTTCGGTGAACCAGGCGCTGGGAGCCCTCGGCCGCATCCAGGAGATCATCGCGATCCCGAGCGAGGACGAGCACGATGCCGCTCTCGAGCCCGCCGCGCCGGTCACCACGGATGCCGCGATCGCCTTCGACGACGTTCATTTCGCCTATCCCGAGGCGGCGCACAAGACCGAACGCGAGAAGGCGATCGCGGCCGCGGTGGGAGAGGACGCCCTGCCGCCCCGCGACCTCGAAGTGCTGCACGGCGTGAGCTTCGAGGTGGCGCGCGGGTCGCGGGTGGCGCTGGTCGGGCCGAGCGGCGCGGGCAAGAGCACGATCCTCGCGCTGATCGAGCGCTTCTACGATCCGACCGCCGGCGTAGTGCGCCTCGGCGGGGTCGACGTGCGCGGCATTCCGCGCGAGACCCTGCGCGGGCAGCTCGGCTACGTCGAGCAGGACGCCCCGGTGCTCGCCGGCACACTGCGCGACAACCTCACGCTGAGTTCACCGGATGCCACGGACGAGCAGTGCCGCGCCGTGCTGCACTCGGTCAACCTCGACGAGGTGCTCGGGCGCAGCGAGCTCGGTCTCGACGCCCCGGTCGGAGAGTCGGGGGTCATGCTCTCGGGCGGCGAACGTCAACGGCTCGCGATCGCGCGTGCCCTGCTGGCCGCACCGCCGATCCTGCTGCTCGATGAGGCGACCGCCTCGCTCGACGGCCTCAACGAGCAGCTGCTGCGCGACGCGATCGACGCGGTCGCCGAGAACCGCACGCTGCTGGTCATCGCCCATCGGCTCTCGACCGTGGTCGACTCCGATCGGATCATCGTGCTCGATCACGGCCAGGTGGTCGGCGTGGGAACGCACTCCGAGCTCATCGCGTCGACCCCGCTCTACAAGGACCTGGCGAAGCACCAGCTCCTGGTCTGAGCGGCGCAGGGCCTCAGAACGCGTTGAAGAAGACCTTGAGCACGAACCCGACGAACAGCCCGACGGCGACGAGCGCCGCGAGCGCGAGCAGGAGTCTGGAGAACATCAGCTGAGGTCCTTTCCGTCGGATGATTCGATCTCGCCGCCCGCAGCCTTCACCTCTCGGAGTGCCGCGATGGTCGACTCGGGCGCAACGCCGGCGACCAGGTCGTCGATCACGCGGACATGCCGCCCTGCGGCGATCGCATCGAGGGCCGAGGCCCGCACGCAGTAGTCGGTGGCGATCCCGACGATGTCCACGTCGTCCACGCCGAGCTTATCGAGCACGACGGGCAGTTCGAGGCCGTCATCCGATGTGCCCTCGAAGATCGAGTACGCCGGCCTGCCCTGACCCTTGCGGATGTGGATGTCGATGAGGTCCACGTCGAGGCCCGGGTCGTACTGCGCGCCCTCGGTGCCGGCCACGCAGTGCACCGGCCAGGTGTCGACGAAGTCGGGGGCGGCATCCAGAGCGATGTGCCCGCCGTTCGAGCTGGCGGCGTCGTGCCAGTCGCGGGAGGCGATCACCACGTCGTAGCGGTCGGGATGCGCGCGCAGATACGCCGTGATGCCCGCGGCGACCGCGTCACCGCCCTCGACGGCCAGTGCGCCGCCCTCGGTGAAGTCGTTCTGCACGTCGATGATGAACAGGGCCCGCGTCATGATCGGCCTTCCGGGTGAGCCACGATGGGCGACTAGTTGTTCGACAGATTGTCGCCGCAGGTATACGCGGCCACCGTGAGCGTGTCGAGGGCGCTCTTCGCCGAGCTCTTGATCCCGGGCCCGATCGCGTCGAACGTGAACACCAGCACGGTGCCATCTGCTGCCGTGACGAAACCAGCCAGGGAGTACTCGGTGTCGATCCACCCGGTCTTCGCCGTGACATTGCCGCGAACGACCGCGTTGGCACCCGTGAAGCGGCTCGCGAGGCTGCCCGATTTGCCGGCGACCGGCATCGCGGCGCGAACCACGTCGAGGTTGAGCGACCCGGCCTGAATGAGCCGAAGCAGACTGGTCATGGTGGCGGGCGGAACCTTGTTGTTGGCGCTCTCGCCCGACCCGTCGACGATCGTGAGCCCCGCCGCCGGGATCTTGAAGCCCGAGTTCAGCGCACCCGGGATCGCCTGTTGCAGTGACGCGTACGTGCCGTCGAAGCCCGATGCCTTCGACACGATGCGCGCGAGCATCTCGCCGAGCGTGTTGTCGCTGGGCAGCAGCATCTGGCTGATCAGCGTGCGCACCGGCTGCGACTTGACCTCGCCGAGGTCGGCGGCGCCCGACACGGCGCTGCCAGTGCTGGTCGCGACCGAGGAGGCGACGACTCCGCCCGGATCGGCGTTCTTCAGCGCGTCGATGAAGGCAGCCCCTGCGCGGCCGACCGGATCGGTGCTGCGCGCGCTGGTCTCAGCCGTCGGGTCGGCTCGGTCGCCATCCACCTGCAGCGCCGTCGTCAACGACTGGTAGCCCTGCGTGCGCTCGGACTGCTTCACGCTGGGATCCCAGTTGTCCGCCGGGTTCCAGTAGCTCGCGTCGAGCACCACCTGCGAGATCGGGACCCCGGGATGCCGCGCGGCATAGGCCGTCACCACCTGCGACGCCAGGTCGCTCAACTTGGGGGCGCCGGGGTAGACGCTCTCTTGACCGGCCGGGAGGGCGCTCAGCGTCGGATCGCCGTGGCCGACCAGCACCACCGTGCCCGCCGTGCTGCCGTCGACCACGTCGGTGGCGATCTGGAAGTCCGGTTGGAGGACCGCGACCGCCGCCGAGGCGATCAGCAGCTTCAAGGTACTGGCGGTCGGCACGCCGACCGAGGCGCCGTGATCCCACAGCACCTCGCCGGTGTCGGCGCGCAGCACGCTGCCGGTCAGGGTCATCAGGCGAGGATCGGACGCCGGGCCGGCGATCGAGCACGTGCGCAACCGGCTGGCCGTCGGCATTGCCGACTGAGTGGGGCGGGGCGGCGGCGTCGTCGCTCTCGTCGTCGGAGCCGTGACCGGAGCCGATGCGACGGCGACTCCCGCGAACACCGCGCCGGTGCCGAGCAGCACGAAAACCACGCCCAGGGCGCCCAGCAGCCAGGCGAGCGGGTGCTTCGCGATGGTCGCGCGGAGCCCACCTGGGCCCGCAGGGGTGTTCTGCCCGCCCGGTTCTGCCGCGGCGCGGCGCGGCGCCGCCGCCTGCTCTCGCGCCGCCCGCCGTGAGGTCGGCTGGTGGTCAGTCACCCGATCATCGTATTCCGACGACCCGCGAGGCTCACTCGCCCGGGTAGCGCAGCCCGATCTGCGACCGGATCTCGTCGAGCGTGCCCATGATCGCGACGGTCTGCGACGGAGAAAGGATCGTGCCGGCGATCTCGCCGGCCGCGACCAGGCGCTCCAGTTCGTCGGCCTGGAATTGCATCCCGCGACCCGGCACCTTCTGGCCGAAGCGCTCGATCACCGTGCCGTCGGGGGCGATCAGCGAGAACGAGGTCGGGTTGTACCAGACCGGGTCGATCTCGATCCGCGCCTCGGTGCCCACGATCACGGCGGTGTTGGGACCCGCCGCGTCGAGCACGGTGTTGATGATGGCCTTCGCGCCACTGGCGTAGCCGAGGACGATCGCGTCGTTCTGGTCGACGCCCGTCACCGGGGTCGGGCTCGACAGCGCGTAGACCGACGACGGTTCGCCGAAGACGTCCCAGGCGAACGAGACCGGGTAGATGCCGAGGTCGAGCAGCGCCCCTCCGCCGAGATCCGGGTTCTGGATGCGGTGCGTGACATCGGTCGGCAGCTTCTGATCGTGGTCGACGATCAGCGAGCGCAACTCGCCCAGCGCCCCCGCGGCCAGCAGCTCGCGGATGCGGACCATGTGCGGCATCCACCTGGTCCACATCGCCTCGAGCACCACGAGCTTCTTCGACGCGGCGAGGTCGACGATCTTCTGCGCCTCGGCCGCGTTGATCGTGAACGGCTTCTCGAGAAGCACGTGCTTGCCCGCGTTCAGCGCGAGCACGGTGTTGGCGTAGTGGTACGGATGCGGCGTGCCCACGTAGATCGCGTCGACCTCGGGGTCGGCCACCAGGGCCTCGTAGCTCGCGTGGGAGTTCGGGATGCCGTGCGCCGCCGCGAAGGCATCCGCGGCTTCCTGGGTGCGCGAGCCCACCGCCGTGACGGTGTGGCCGGTCAGAATCAGGTCGGTGGTCATCTGGGTGCAGATCCACCCGGTGCCGAGGATGCCCCAGCGCAGTCGGTCGCTCATGACTGCCAAGTTAGCCGATCGGGACGCGCGGGCTGAGAACCGCGCGCCCCGTCGGGGTCTGATGCCGCTAGCAGCCGCCCCAGCGCGCTGCGGCGCGGGTGAAGCTCGAGGGCTCGTTCGGAACGCCACCGTGGCTCATGGCGAAGTAGATGCACACACCGGCGGTGCTGCCGCTGTAGCTCGGACGATAGAGCGAGAGGCGGTGCTCGATGGAGTTCCACCACTTGGTCGCCACCGTCGCACCGGTGTTGCCCGAGCCGCCCGCGAGGTTGCCGTCGCAGCCGCGCGACGGGACCCCGTCGCTGCGGACGGACCCCATGTGACCCCACGCGCTGCTCGGGTCGGTGCTCGGGTCTTCCGCCATCCAGAACAGGCGCTGCTCCATGCAGGAGTCGTAGCGGAAGTTGCGAGACGGGATCGCGTCGAGGCAGTTCTGCGCCCGGATCGCGTTGAAGGTCGACGAGAACGACTGGATGTCGCCGGTGGTCGTTCCGGTGATCATGCCGGAGCCCAACGGGTCGGAGATGCCGGGCGCGCTGCCGCCCCCGGCGCCCTGGCCGGGGCAGGACTGCCCGGCAGCGGCGAGGGCGGCGCGACGCGACGTCCCCGCGCTCGCCCGACCGGCCGTGGTCTGCGGGACCACGACGGGCTTGGGCACGGGCTTCTGGGCCACATGCTCGCTGTCGGCGGTGAGTGTCGCGGCCGGCTTCACGATCGACACGACGGTCGAGGCCGGGATGGCGACGCCGGTGACGGCGGCCGCGGCATCCACATGCGTGACGGCTCCGCCGACGACCGCCGAGGTCGACGCGACGGGCATGCCGTCGAACGACGTCTCGGCTGCCAGCGCGGGCGTCAAGAACGATGGACCGCCTCCTCCGACGAACGGAAGAGCCAGCACGAACACGGTCGCAAAAACGGTGCCCAGAATCACAGTACGTTTCATGGTCAAGTCCCCCCGGACCAAGCTCAGCTCGACGCCCCTCCCCCCGGAGCGGTGCCGTGGTTCGAAAGCTACGCTGCCGAACGTGCCGAAACAAGGCGCAAAGTCGTGATTCGCAGGAAAATCGGGGATTCGCCCCCCGGAGTGGGGGCCGTTTCGGGGGCACTCAGGCCATTCCGAGGTCGTTTGGTAACCTGGACGACGGCTCATGACTTTTCATCCCACTCATGTCGTCGTCGGCGCTGCCGTCACGGCTTTCTCGCTCACCGCCATCCTGTCGGTGGCTCCGCCGACGCAGCCCAACGTTCTTCAGGGCTACATCGCGACTCATGCCCAGCGTCTCGAGGTCTCGTCGAAGGCCCAGGCGGTCGGTTCGCCGGCCACCACGCAGGTCGCGCGCGCCGGCTACTCGGCGACACCGGGCGTCCAGACGCTGGTCGCGGGCGGCACCAACTACGACTGGGCCAAGCTCGTGCTGCTCGACGGCGGCTTCCCGATGACCGACGCCAATGTCACGGTGATGACCAGATGGATGCGTCAGGAGAACGGCGCCGACAGCTGGTGGACCCGCAACAACCCGCTCAACAACGGCCTCGGCTCGGGTGGCGGCGGCGGCACCGGCACCTACGCGAACCTGGTCATCGCCGCTCAGTACCTCGCAGCGAACCTGCGCAGGCCGATGTTCTCGGCGATCGCGCACGGGTTCGACACCAACGCGCCGACCGCCGAGATCGAGTCGGCGATCTGGTACTCCGGATGGGCGAGCGGCCACTACGCGAACGGCGCGCACTGGCACTACACGCCCGTCGCCGTCGTGAAGGCGCCCGCGGGGGCCTGGTAGTCGCGTGAACGCCCCGACGGTCGTCGCCCGGCGCATCTACGAGCCCGCGACGGCCGACGACGGATTCCGTGTGCTGGTCGACCGGCTCTGGCCGCGCGGGGTCTCGCACGAGCGTGCGGCCCTGGATCTCTGGCTGAAGGAGGTCGCGCCGAGCGCGGAGTTGCGGGTCTGGTACGACCACCGGGCCGAGCGGTTCGCCGAGTTCACGCGGCGCTATCTCGTCGAACTCGACCAGAATCCCGCCTTCGAGAGGCTGCAGTCGCTCGTTGCCGAGCATTCCAAGACCACCCTGCTCTACGGAGCCAAGTCGCCCATGAACGAGGCGTCGGTGCTGGCGGAGCAGCTGACGAAGCCGGGCGGCTAGAGCCCGAGCTCGCGCGCCACCAGCATGAGCTGAACCTCGGTCGTGCCTTCGCCGATCTCGAGGATCTTCGAGTCGCGATAGTGCCGCGCGACCACGAACTCGTTCATGAAGCCGTAGCCGCCGAAGACCTGGGTGGCGTCGCGGGCGTTGTCCATGGCGGCCTCGCCGGCGATGAGCTTCGCGATGGCCGCCTCCTTCTTGAAGGGGCGGCCCGCGAGCATCAGCGCGGCGGCGCGGTAGTAGGCCAGGCGCGCGGTGTGGGCCTTGGCCTCCATCCGCGCGATCTTGAAGCTGATGCCCTGGTAGGCGGCGATCGGCCGGCCGAAGGCCTCGCGCTCTTTCGCGTACCTCACGCTGGCATCCACGCAGCCCTGCGCCGCCCCGACCGCCATCGCCGCGATGGCGATGCGCCCCTCATCGAGGATCCGCAGGAAGTTGGCGAACCCGCGGCCGCGCTCGCCGAGCATGTTCTCGTCGGGCACCCGCACGTCGCTGAAGGTCAGCGGGTGCGTGTCGGACGCGTTCCACCCCACCTTGTTGTACGCCTTCTCCACCGTGAGACCAGGCGTGCCGCTCGGGATCAGGAAGCTGCTGATCTCGTGACGGCCGTCCTTCTCGCCGGTGACCGCCGTCGCGGTGATCAACTCGGTGATGTCGGTGCCCGAGTTGGTGATGAATTGCTTGCTGCCATTGATCACCCACTCCCCCGCGTCGGCGTCGAGCACGGCACGGGTGCGCGTGCCGCCGGCGTCGCTGCCGCCGCCCGGCTCGGTCAGGCCGAAGGCGCCGAGCGCCTCGCCGCGCGCGAGCCGCGGCAGCCACTGCTGCTTCTGCGCCTCGGTGCCGAACAAGAAGACCGGCATCGCACCGAGCGAGACCCCGGCCTCGAGGGTGATGGCGACGCTCTGATCGACCTTGGCGAGCTCTTCGAGCACGAGGCAATGCGCGAAGTAGTCGGCGCCCATGCCGTCGTACTCCTCGGGGAAGGGCAGGCCGAACAGGCCCATCTGGGCCATCCCCGCGACGACCTCGTAGGGAAAGGAGTGCTCTTCGTCGTGCCGCGCCGAGACGGGAGCGACGACCTCGTTCGCGAAATCGCGCACAGAGGCCTGAAGCTCCTGGTACTCGCAGGGGAGATCGACAGCTGCGTCGCTGCTCATGTGCCCATCGTTTCGATTCGTCGCGATCGACCCGGTTATCGACCGCTAACCGGAATCACTGTAGGCGCTGCCCCGCCGGAAAGGCAAGGATCATGCGGGCTGCGCGCCGGCCAGCAGGCACGACATGGCCATTCCGGCGAGGATGCGCGCACTCCTCGGCCGCGCGGCGATGTGACCCGCGCTGAACGCCGTCGAGTTCAGCAGACCGAAGACGCCCTGCAGGCGCAACTCGCACTCATCACGATCCAACTCGGGTCGCACCGCGGTGAGCACGGTGCGCCACTGCTCGAGATAGGCGCGCTGCAGCGACCGGACCCGTCGGCTCGCCTCTGCCGGCAGCAGGCCGAGGTCGCGGCCCTGGATGAGGATGGTGTCGCTCTCTTGCAGGGCGAAGTCGGTGTGGAAGGCGACCAGGCGATCCAGCTTCTCAGCGGGCGGGAGGTCGTCGGCCACGATCTCTTGCGCCGCCCCCAGCAGCCGCTGACTGACCGCCACCAGCAGCTCGACCAGCACCGCCTCCTTGTTCGCGAAGTGCTTGTACAAGGCCGGGCCGCTCACGCCTGCGGCCTCGCCCAGGTCGCCGATCGTCACCTCTGCGTAGCTGCGGGCCGCGAACAGGGTCGCCGCCGCAGCCAGGTAGGCCGATCGGCGGCTCGCCTTCTGCGTGGCTCTCCAGGTGCTGGGCATGCACTGCATTTTAGGCGCTGGACAACGCGATCCGGTGTCGTTAGCCTGATTTCAGTTAGCGACTGGTAACTGAAACCGAGGGCAGACCATGGCGACCACCGGCTATCGCGATCTGGTGCGCGAGCTGCGCGACCGCACCGCCCTCGTCGCGCTGGGCGGGCCTCAGAAGTCGCGCGAGCGGCACTGCGCCCGCGGCAAGCTGCTCGCGCGCGACCGCATCGATGCGCTGCTCGATCCCGGCAGCCCCTTCCTCGAGGTGGCCCCGCTCGCCGCCTGGGACATGTACGACAACGAGAGCCCGTCGGCGGGCGTCATCGCGGGCGTGGGGGTCGTGCACGGCCGCCACGTGATGGTGGTGGCGAACGACGCGACGGTCAAGGGCGGCACCTACTACCCGATGACGGTCAAGAAGCACCTGCGCGCGCAGGAGATCGCGCTCGAGAACCGCCTGCCCTGCCTCTATCTGGTCGACTCGGGCGGAGCGTTCCTGCCCCGGCAGGACGAGGTCTTTCCCGATCGCGACCACTTCGGCCGCATCTTCTACAACCAGGCCAGGATGTCGCGGGCCGGCATCCCGCAGCTGTCGGCTGTGCTCGGCTCGAGCACGGCGGGCGGGGCGTACGTGCCGGCGATGAGCGATCAGACCGTGATCGTGCGCAACCAGGGCACCATCTTTCTCGGCGGTCCGCCCCTGGTGAAGGCCGCGACGGGCGAGGTGGTCAGCGCCGAGGACCTGGGCGGCGGCGTCACCCACGCGCGGCTCTCAGGGGTGGTGGATCACCTGGCCGAAGACGACCACCACGCGCTGCAGATCCTGCGCGACATCGTCGCGACGCTGCCGGCGAGCCCCGAGCTGCCCTACGCGCCCGAGGCCGTCATCGAGCCGGAGCGGCCGACCGACGAGCTGGCCGACGTGGTGCCGGTCAGTCTCTCGACCCCGTACGACGCGCACGAGATCATCCGACGGGTGGTCGACGGCGGCTCGTTCCTCGAGTTCAAGCAGGAGTACGGCACCACCCTGGTGACCGGGTTCGCGCGACTGCACGGGCATCCGGTCGGCGTCGTCGCCAACAACGGCGTGCTCTTCTCGGAATCGGCGCTCAAGGGCGCGCACTTCATCGAGCTGTGCGATCAGCGCGGCATCCCGCTGATCTTCTTGCAGAACATCGCCGGCTTCATGGTCGGCCGCGAGTACGAGGTGGGCGGCATCGCCAAGCACGGAGCCAAGATGGTCAACGCCGTCGCCTGCGCCCGGGTGCCGAAGTTCACCGTGGTGGTGGGCGGGTCGTTCGGCGCCGGCACGTACTCGATGTGCGGCCGCGCATACTCGCCGCGCTTCCTCTGGCTGTGGCCCGGCGCACGGGTGTCGGTGATGGGCGGGCAGCAGGCGGCATCCGTGCTGTCGACCATCCGGCGGCAGCAGATCGAGGAGGGCGGGGGCGCCTGGTCGGCCGAGCAGGAGGCCGACTTCCAGGCTCCCGTGCTCGAGCAGTTCGAGGCGCAGGGCAATCCCTACTACTCGACCGCCCGGCTCTGGGATGACGGCGTCATCGACCCGGCCCGCACCCGCGAGGTGCTCGGCCTGGCGGTCGACGTCTGCATGCGCGCCCCGATGGAGGACGTCGGCTACGGCGTCTTCCGGATGTAGGCCGCGTGTCCCCCGCCATGTTCACCTCCGTTCTGATCGCCAATCGCGGCGAGATCGCGTGCCGGATCATCAGCACCCTCCGCCGCCTGGGCATCCGGTCGATCGCGGTCTACACCGAGGTGGATGCTGGGGCTCGCCACGTGCGCCTGGCCGACGAGGCCGTGAACGTGAGCAGCTACCTGAGCATCGACGAGGTGCTCGGGGCCGCGGAGCGGAGCGGGGCCGCCGCGATCCACCCCGGCTACGGTTTCCTCGCCGAGAACCACCAGTTCGCCGCACGCTGCGAACAGGCCGGCATCGTCTTCATCGGGCCCTCGAGCGAGGCGATCCGCGTGATGGGCGACAAGATCGCCGCGAAGGCCGCAGTCGGGGCGCGCAAGGTGCCCACCGTTCCCGGTGCGGGCGAGCCCGGGATGACCGATGAGCAGCTCATCGCGGCGGCCGCCGGCGTCGGCTATCCCCTGCTCATCAAGCCATCGGCCGGCGGAGGCGGCAAAGGGATGCACGTCGTCTCGTCTGCCGACGAACTCGCGTCCGCCCTGGCCGCGGCCCGTCGTGAGGCCGCATCCAGCTTCGGCGACGACACCCTGCTGATCGAGCGCTACCTCGCCTCACCGCGCCACATCGAGGTGCAGGTGATGGCCGACGCGCACGGGCACGTGATCCATCTCGGCGAGCGCGACTGCACGCTGCAGCGCCGCCACCAGAAGGTGATCGAAGAGGCGCCCAGCGCGATCATCTCGCCGCAGACCCGCGAGCGCCTCGGCGAGGCGGCCTGCGAGACGGCCCGCTCGGTCGCCTACTCCGGCGCCGGCACCGTCGAGTTCATCGTGTCGAACGACGCGCACGACGAGTTCTTCTTCATGGAGATGAACACCCGGCTGCAGGTGGAGCATCCGGTCACCGAGGCGATCACCGGTCTCGATCTGGTCGAACTGCAGCTGCGGGCCGCCGCCGGCGAGCGGCTCGGCATCGAGCAGTCGGACGTCGTCTTCACCGGGCACGCGATCGAGGCGCGCATCTATGCCGAAGATCCGATGGCCGGGTTCCTGCCCACCGGCGGGCGGGTGCAGGTGCTGCGCGAACCGGCCGGCCCCGGGGTGCGCGTCGACAGCGCCCTGCTGCCCGGGCTGCGCGTCTCGAGCGACTACGACCCGATGCTCGCGAAAGTCATCGCGTGGGCGCCGGATCGCGAGTCCGCGATCGCCCTGCTGCGCCGCTCGCTCGCCGAAACCGCCGTGCTCGGGGTGACGACCAACCTCCAGTTCCTGCAGTTGCTGCTCGCGCTGCCCCAGGTCGCCGCCGCGACGATGGACACGGAGCTGATCGGCCGCGAGCTCGGGTCGATCGAGTTCGCGCACGCCGACGAAGCGGTGTTCGCGACCGCGGCCCTGCTGCTCTTCGCGGAGCGGTGGCGCGCGTCGGGCGACTCGTTGTGGAGCATGCCGACCGGCTGGCGGCTCGGCGATCCGGCGCCGCTCCGGTACCGGCTGGCGGTCGAGGGCCGCGACGACGACCGGGTGCGCACGGCGACCGTGTCGGGCACCCCGGCGGCGGCGATCGTGTCGGTGGATGACGCGGAGCCCGTCGTGGCATCCGTAGTCGCCCTTGACGCGCAGAGCTCGTTCGTCTCACTGTCCGGTGCCGGGCAGACGGTGGTGCGCTGGGTGTCCGGTGGCACCGTCGAGTTCGCCGTCGGTGGGGTGACCTGGCGGCTGCGCGAGCTGCCGCCCGAGCGCCGGCTCAGCGCCGACGCCGTCGCCGTGCCGACGATCAGTTCGCCGATGCCCGGTTCAGTGGTGGCGGTGCTCGTGGCATCTGGCGATCACGTCGACACCGATCAGCCGCTGCTCATCGTCGAGGCCATGAAGATGGAGCACGTGCTGACAGCTCCCAGCGCGGGAATCGCCCGACTCGACGCCGCGATCGGGGATCATGTGGAGCGCGGCCAACTGCTGGCGACCATTGACGCCACAACCGAAGCGGAGACAGGATGACGCGATCCATCGTTCAGCGCGGGCTCTACTTCGACGAGCTCGAGACCGGTGTCGTGTACGAGCACCGGCCGCGGCGCACCGTGTCGGAGGCCGACAACATCCTGTTCACCACCCTCACGATGAACACCCAGTCCCTGCACCTCGACGCGGTCTGGAGCGAGGCGACCGAGTTCGGCGAGCGCCTGGTCAACAGCATGTTCACCCTGTCGACGCTCGTCGGACTGTCGGTGGCGCAACTGACGCAGGGCACGATCGTCGCCAATCTGGGCTTCTCGGACATCCGCTTCCCGGCGCCGGTGCGGGTGGGCGACACCCTCGACGCGTCGACCATCGTCACCGAGAAACGCGCGTCGAAGAGCCGACCCGGTCAGGGCATCGCCACCTTCGAGCACACCATGCGCAACCAGCGCGGCGAGGTGGTGTGCGTCGCGGTCCGCAGCACGCTGATGCTGCTCGCGCCCGCGTCCGACACTCCCGCCCCGGAGGCCTGACCGTGGGCTCGACCCGACCCGACGTGCTGCGCGGCCCCGCCCTGCTGTTCTGCCCGGCCGACCGGCCGGATCGCTACGCCAAAGCAGCCGAGGCGGCGGATTCGGTGATCCTCGATCTCGAGGACGCCGTCGCCCCCGAGAATCGCGCGTCGGCCCGCGAGTCGCTGCGAGCCGCGCCCCTCGACTCGACGCGGACCATCATCCGGGTCAACCCCGCGGGAAGCGCCGATGTCGAGCTCGACCTCGCCGCGGTGCGGCAGTCCGGCTACCGCACCGTCATGCTCGCCAAGGCCGAGAGCGCCGGGCAACTCGATGCCCTTGCCGGCCTCGAGGTGGTCGCGCTCTGCGAGACGCCGCTGGGGGTGACGAACGCGGCATCCATCGCGGCCGTGCCGCACGTCGTCGCCCTGATGTGGGGCGCCGAAGACCTGGTGGGCGCGATCGGCGGCCGCGCCAGTCGCCATGCCGACGGCTCCTACCGCGATGTCGCCCGATTCGCGCGCTCGCAGGTGCTGATCGCCGCGGCCGCGGCCGGCAAGCCCGCGATCGACACCGTCCACCTCGACATCGCCGACCTCGACGGCCTCGCGGCGGAGGTCGAGGATGCCGCGGCCGTCGGGTTCGCCGCCAGCGCGTGCATCCATCCCTCCCAGGTCGCCGTGATCCGGGCCGGGTACGCGCCCACGCCCGACGAGATCGCCTGGGCCGAGCGCGTGCTGCACGCGGCCGAATCGAATCCCGGGGTGTTCCGCTTCGAGGGGCGCATGGTCGACGGCCCGGTGCTGATGCAGGCGCGGGCGGTGCTGGCGCGGCGGTGAGCCGTAGTCGCCGATCATCGTTGAGCAGATCGCCCCGCCTCAGCGCTCCTCACGGACTGCGTCGTTGCAGTCAGCGCGAAGCCGGCGTCGCGGGAAAGAGACCCGCAAGAACGTCGAGTGTCATCATGTCGTCCTCGATGCCACCGCCCTCGTGCGCGTTGTGGGGCCAGACAGCGATGTCTTTGACCCCGGCATACGCGTTGAAGGCAGCAAAGACCGTCGACGGCGGCGAGGTGGGGTCCATCAACCCGACCGAGAACCAAGCGGGCGCCTGCGCGCGCGACGCGAAGTTGACACCGTCGAAATAGGAAAGGGTGCGGAACACCCGGTCTGCTTCGTGGCGGTGAACGGCGAGGTACTGCGTGATCTCGTAATACGGGGCGCGGTCGGTGATCGTGATCGCTCGCGGAAAATCGCAGAGGAAGGGGACTCTTGCAAAGATCGCGCGGATGCCGGGCGTCAGCACGGCCGCCGCGAGGGCGAGGCCCGCGCCTTGACTTCCTCCGAGCAGCGCGATCTGCGTGCCATCGATGGCGGTGATCGCGCCAGCGGCGTCTATCGCACGCACCGCGTCGGTGATCAGCCGCCGGTAGTAGTAGGTCTCCGGATCATGGATCCCGCGAGTCATGAAGCCCGGTATTTGCGGGCCCGATCCCGTCGGATCTGCGGTGTGGCCAACACTCCAGGCCGAGCCTTGCCCTCGGTTGTCCATCTGCAGGTGCGCATAGCCGGCGGCGGCCCAGAGCAGCGACTCGAAGGCGTGGCCTCGGCCTCCCCCGTAGCCCACGTATTGCACCACGGCAGGCATGGGCTCGGTGGCAGCCGCCGGGATACGAAGCCACGCTTTCACCGGCTGACCGTGGAACCCGTTGAAGGTGACGTCGAATGTTCGGATCTCTCGCAGCGACGGATGCAGCACTTCACTCAGGGTGAGGTCGAGCTCGAACGCTCGGCTCTCTGCGAGGGTCCGGTTCCAGAACTCATCGAAGTCGTCGGGCGCCTGTTGCGCACTTCGATACTCGATCAGTTCGGCCAGCGGAAGATCGGTGTTCATGTCAGCCGGAGACCAATCGGACGATTTCCACCCCGTATGGGGCTAGCGCGACACTCCGCAGAGGGTCACCATCCAGAGTACAGATTCCGAAATCACTGTTCGGGACGACGTCGCATGGTTCGCCGTGCTGACTCACCAGCCACCCGAACCGCGCCCCGTCGTCCCTCGACATCGTCGCGCAGAGCACCCGAGGGTCATCCACCGAGAGTTCTCTGACGACGTCAGCCTCCTGCGCCATGGCTTCATAGAGCCGATAGGTGGGTTCTGGGTTCACGAACGGGGTGCGCGCGGCGAAGTACTCGAACGGAAAGGTGCCCAAGATCATCGAGCCGGCCCCGACGACGTGCCTCAGCAGCGCCGGGTTGCCATGCTGGTCGCGCGCGAGCACCTGAGCGCCGTTCTCCTCGACCCGCAGGAATGCGCGGGAGTTCTGGTTTCCCGCCGCGGCGAACGACAGCTGATCCCCCACCCGAAGGCTCCCCAACTCCGCTTCGAAGGTGAGCACCACCGTGTCATCGAGCACGGGGTCGACCAGACCGTATCGTGTGGTGCGCCTCACGCCGAAGAACTCATCGACATCCGTCCACCACAGCCCGCGCTGCACATCGTGTTCTCCCAGGAAGGCGGATGCGTAGACGATCGCGCCCTCCGAGGCGAGCCGATGGAGTTCGTGCCAACTCGGAGCGGTGAGGTGCTTGGTCGACGGGACGATGTAGAGGGAGCAGTCGTCAGGGATGCCGTCCGCCTCGCGAGCGAGGCCTACCGCAAGGTCTGCTTCGCGAGCGGCGATATACGACTGGCGCGCAATCTCGAAGATCACGGTCGAGTCTTGCTCCGACGTTGAGGGGAACTGTTTCTCGAGGAAGGCCGAGACGACGATGGCGACGTCTGCATCGGGTCGTTCCAGCCGAGAGAACCCCACGGATGCCGCGGTCTGCGCGAATTGCTGAACTTCGAGCGCGTGTCGTTTGGGCCTGCCGCTCTGGTCGGTGAGACCGAAGTGCATCTCGAAGGGGTGATGAATGTAGGGCTCCACCGCTCGGAGAGAGTCGTAATCGGTGTTGTTCCAGGCCAACCAGCCCGTGCACCCGGCGAGGAGGGTGTTGTGAAGCGTCTGCCGGTAGAAGTGGGAGGCGTTCTCCTCGCTGACATAGTCGGTGGTGAGACCGAACTCTTCGAGAATGACCGGTTTCTGTCCGATGCTGAGCAGCTCGCAGATGAATGCGGCACCCAGGTTCTGGCGAACCGGATCCGTCTCCATCCGATAGACGTGCGGTCCGTGGAAGTCGATGAGCGGCTCGAGACGTCGAATGCGAAACCCGTTGTCAGCTCCGGTCACCTCCACACCCCACGCGCCATCGCCGATCGACACCGGCTGATGCCCGCCTCCGGCCCGAACGGCGTCGACGAGGATCTGAGCCCACGCTTCGACGTCATCCGCGTTGGCGGGTGGGGAGCCGGGGGCGAAGTCGCCGTAGATCGGGATCTCGTTGGTGAGCAGCCACGCGTCGACGGCGGGGTGGGTCGCGAACCTCTTGGTCAGCTCCCGGACATACCAGGCCTGCCGTCCCACGAACCACACATCGGCGAACATCTTGCGGTTGTTTCGCCACACCGGGTCCCAGTTCTGCCCCGACATGTGACCGACGATGAAGGTCGGGATCGTGCGCATGCCGAGTTCGAGGTGCTG
>DASTNC010000007.1:0-22150 GCA_035721225.1 Pseudolysinimonas sp. | reverse complement strand
CGGTTCGGAACCGACCTCACGCTCGACGATCTGAAGGCGCACTACAACGCGGTCATCTTCTCGACGGGGGCGATCCGCGATGCCGATCTCGACATCCCGGGCATCGATCTGCCGCGCAGCTACGGGGCCGCCGATTTCGTGAGCTGGTACGACGGCCATCCGGATGTTCCGCGCGACTGGCCCCTCGAGTCGTCGTCGGTCGCCGTCATCGGCAACGGCAACGTCGCGCTCGACGTGGCGCGCATCCTGGCCAAGCATGCCGACGACCTGCTGCCCACCGAGATCTCGGCCAACGTCTACGACCGCCTGAAGAGCTCGCCGGTCACCGATGTCCACGTCTTCGGCCGCCGCGGGCCGATGCAGGTGAAGTTCACCCCGCTCGAGCTGCGCGAGCTCGGCGAGCTGCGCGATGTCGACATGATCGTCCACGACGAGGACTTCGACTACGACGAGGCGTCGCGCACCGCGATCGAGACGAACAAGCAGGTCTTCGTCATCGACAAGGTGCTCTCGCAGTGGCGCGAACGCCCGGTCGGGTCGGCCTCACGCCGGCTGCACCTGCATTTCCACGCGCGACCGGTCGAGGTGCTGGGCGACGCCGAAACCGGCGTGACGGGTTTCAGGTACGAGCGCACGGTTCCGGATGACGCGGGCGGCGTGGTCGGCACCGGCGAGTTCCGCGAGGTCGAGGTCGGCGAGTTGTACCGGGCGGTCGGCTATTTCGGCTCGCCGTTGGACGGCATCCCCTTCGATGAGCGCCGCGGGGTCATCCCCAACCGCGAGGGGCAGGTCCTCGACGATCACGACCAGGTCATCCCCGGCCTCTATGCGACGGGCTGGATCAAGCGCGGGCCGGTCGGCCTGATCGGTCACACCAAGTCGGATGCCATGGAGACCATCTCGCACCTGGTCGTGGACCAGGCCAACTGGTGGTCGCCTGCCTCCCCCGATCCTTCGGCGATCGTGTCACTGCTCGAAGCGCGCGGCGTGAGGTACACCGACCTCGACGGCTGGCACCGCCTCGACGAGCACGAGATCGCGCTCGGGGCGCCGCAGGGGCGCGCGCGCATCAAGGTCGTGCCGCGCGACGAGATGGTGCGGATCAGCCGCGGCGAACAGTAGGGGTCGCGAGACATCTGCTCACGCCAAGAAATCGCCGCGATTCGCTTGCGCGAACCGCTCCTAGGCAGATTTCTTACTGCACCGCCGCCGTCAACCGCGCCACGTTGTCGAGCGCGCGCGACCAGCGCGGCCGCGCGAGCCACTCGTCGAGCGTCAGTTCGCGGCTGTTGTCGCGGTACTCGTTCTCGATCGCCCGCAGGCGCTGCAAGAAGGTGCCGCCCCAGATCATCACCGAGATCTCGAAGTCGAGGCTGAACGAGCGCATGTCCATGTTGCTCGAACCGATCACCGAGACCTCGTCGTCGATGGTGAAGTGCTTGGCGTGCAGGATCGTCGGCGAGCGGTACAAGAAGATCCGCACCCCGGCCCGCAGCAGAGCCTCGTAGTAGCTGCGCTGCGCGTGATAGACGAAGAACTGGTCGCCGATCTCCGAGACGAACAGCTGCACCTCGAGCCCCGACTGCGCGGCGGTCGTGATCGCGTAGAGCATCGAGTCGTCGGGCACGAAGTACGGGCTGACCAGGATGACCTGCTTCTGCGCCGCGTAGACCAGCGAGTTGAACAGCCGCAGGTTGTTCTCGCCCACGAACCCGGGGCCGCTCGGCACGACCTGGCAGTCCATCGGTCCGGGTCCGGAACGTCGAGCCGGTGCGGCCTCCCGCGCGAGCAGCTCGTTCGTCTCGACGTACCAGTCCGTCACGAACAGGGCGTCGATGCCGGCGACCACCGGCCCTTCGAACCGGACCATGAAGTCCTTCCACTGCAGCCCGCGCCGGGCGTTGCCGCGCTTCTCATAGCCGGGGTCGATGATGTTCTGCGATCCGGTGAAGGCGACCTCGCCATCCACCACCAGGAGCTTGCGGTGGTTGCGCAGATCCGGTCGCTGGATGCGGCCCCGCAGCGGCTGGAACGGCAGCATCAGATGCCACTGGGCGCCCATGCGCGTGAGGGCGCGTTTGGCGGGAGCGAATCCTTTGTACTGCCAGCTGCCGAGGTGATCGAGCAGCACCCGTACGACGACTCCGCGCTTCACGGCGGCGGCGAGGGCGTCGAAGAAGGGCTGCGTGGTCGAGTCCAACGCGAGGATGTAGAACTCGACGTGCACCGACTTCGTCGCGCGGCCGATCTCTTCGGTCATCGCGGCGAGAGCTTCGGCATCCATGTCGTAGAGCACGGAGGAGTTGCCGCCCACCATCGGCATCGCACCGAGGGTGCGGTTGAGCTCGACGATCGGGCCGAGCCAGTCGGGCCACGGCGCCTCTTCGGCGACCCGGTCGAAGCCCTCGGTCGTGTCGAGGATGTACTGGTTGATCTCGACCTGCTTCTCGCGCCGGCGCTTCGGCAAGCGGAAGGTGCCGATCAGCAGGAACAGCCCGATGCCGACGTACGGGACGAAGAAGATCGCCAGCAGCCAGGCGAGTGCCGTCTGCGGCCGCCGGTTGCGCGGGATCAGCACCAGCGAGAGCACGCGGATGAAGAAGTCCACGACCAGAAGCGCGATGGCGACGATCGCGCCGAAGGTGGCCCCTGTCATGTCGCCTCGTCGGTCACCGGCGCCGGATCAGCGGTAGTTGACGAACTGGAGCGCGACGTCGAGCTCTTTGCCCTTGAGCAGCGCCTGCACCTGCTGCAGGTCGTCGCGGCTCTTGGATTGCACGCGCAACTCGTCGCCCTGGATCTGGCTCTTCACGCCCTTGGGTCCCTCGTCGCGAATGATCTTGCTGATCGCCTTCGCGTCGTCGCTCGAGATGCCCTGCTTGATGGATGCTTCGATGCGGTACTCCTTGCCGCTCGGGAAGGGCTTGCCGGCATCCAGTGACCGCAGCGAGATGCCGCGCTTGATCAGCTTCTGCTCGAAGACCTCGAGCACCGCCTTGACCCGCTCCTCGGCGTTGGCCTTCATCAGCACCTTCTCGCCGCTGAACTCGATCGACGCATCGACGTTCTTGAAGTCGTAGCGCTGCTGGATCTCTTTCTGCGCCTGACCGAGAGCGTTCTGCACCTCCATCGTGTCGACCTTGCTGACGATGTCGAATGAGGAATCTGCCATGCGGCCATGCTAGTAACAGGGGATGCGCCAGAAGCGAGAGATGCAGCGGCGAGGTGTGATCACGGCGCTCGTGGCGGGCCTGCTCGGCCTCGCGGTGCTCGCCGGGGTGGTGGTGCTCGTTCTCGCCCCGCGGCTGACGGCGGTTCAGGATGCTGCGGCTCCCGCCCCACGCTGGGCTCCGCCGCCGGCCTCCCCACCCGTCGCCGCGGCGACCCCGGGCGTCGGCATCGCGACTCGCGTGGACCCGGCCTGGGCCGCATCGATGGCCGCCGCCACCGGCATCCCGGAGCGCGCCGTGCTCGCCTATGCCGGAGCCGCTCTCGACAAGGCGGCCGCAATGCCGGCCTGCCGGCTGTCGTGGACCACCCTCGCCGCGATTGGCGAGGTCGAGAGCTCGAACGGGCAGCACGGCGGATCGTCGATCGGCGCCGACGGAACGGTGACGCCGCCGATCTTCGGGGTGGCGCTGAACGGCGACGGCGTGTCGCTGATCCCCGACAGCGACGGCGGCGCGATCGACGGCGACGCGACCTCCGACCGCGCGGTCGGCCCGATGCAGCTGATCCCGCAGACCTGGCGCAACTGGCACACCGACGGCAACGGCGACGGGGTCGAGAACCCGCAGAACATCGACGACGCCGTCATGGCCACGACGAACTACCTGTGCCGCGCCTCGACCGCGCTCGACACCGAGAAGGGATGGCGCGCGGCCATCGGCGCCTACAACTCGACCGACGTGTACCTGCGCCAGGTGGCGCGTGCGGCGGTCGCCTACAACGCGGACGCGGCGAAGGCCGGGTCGCGCTGAGCGGGCCGCGCGCGCTCGCCAGCCGGGTTCGCGCCGCCCGCAACACCTTGTACGATTGTGCGAGCGCTTCCGGTCGGTGATCACATCGGGCGGGCGCGCCTGGCGGGTTACCCGAGCGGCCAAAGGGATCTGACTGTAAATCAGACGTGTAATGCTACGGGGGTTCGAATCCCTCACCCGCCACTCGAATGACGTGAAAGCTCTACGCCGACTCGCGCCAGATCACCGAGGTCTCGAGCAGGGTTCCCAGCTCCGCGACGTCGTCGCCGCGAAGTTGGGCGAGCACGCGCTGGGCGGCCATCCGTCCGAGTTCGTTCGCCGGCTGCCGCACGGTCGAGAGCGGCGGTTGGGTGCGGTGCGCCCACGAACTGTCATCGAATCCAACCACTCCGACCTGCTCGGGCACGCGGTGCCCGGTGGCCCTGAGCACGTCGAGGGCGCCGGCGGCGATCGCATCCGAGGCCGCGAAGACGCCATCGATGTCGGGAGCGCGCACCAGCAGTTCGGCCATGCCGCTCTGACCGGATCCGTAGGAGTACAGCGGAAAGTCCACGACCAGTTGGGGGTCGAATCGATCGCCCAGCGCGAGCTCGAATCCGGCCAGGCGGTCTTGCCCGGAGTCGCGATCGAGTGCGCTCGCGATCATCCCCACCCGCGACCGGCCGGTCGCGAGCAGTCGCGTCGTGATCTTGCGGGCGGCGTCGACGTTGTCGATGCCCACGTAGGGGATGCCGTCGATGTCCGGCGGATGGCCGACGAAGGCCGCGGGGATCCCCATCTGGGCAACGGCACGAGCGATGGGGTCGCCCGCCCTCGCGGAGATGATGATGACCCCGTCGACGAAGCCGCCCCGCAGGTACTCGGCCACCCGCCCGCTGTCGCGGTCGGAGTCGATGACGAGCGACACGAGTTGGTAGTCGGCGGCGGAGAGGATCTCGTTGGTGCCCAGCAGGATCGCGCCGATGTTGGGATCTTCGAGGAACAGCGAGTGCGGCTCGTGCACGATCAACCCGACCGCGTGGGATCGCTGCGTCTTCAGGTTGCGGGCCGCCGTGTTGCGCACGTAGCCGACTTGGGCGATCGCCCTCTCGACGGCGATGCGCGCGTCGTCCGAGACGTAACGCTCCGCGTTGAGCACGCGCGAGACGGTGCCGTGCGACACTCCCGCCACGGCGGCGACATCGTGGATCGTGGCACGTCGTGGCCGACGATCTCCTGGTGCCATGGGAGCAACAGTAGTCCGCGCGACGTCGCCGGAACGGCGATGATCCCTCGGCCGGTCGGGCTTCTTGCGCGCCTGCCTGCCCCGGACGGATTGACAGGCGGACTCCGGCGTGTTTAGTCTGTGATCGTTCCCAGAAAACTCGTTCGGCGTGGATCATTCCGGCGGATGGGAACGATCACAGATATTCGCCAGACCAATGGAGTTCAGGGCACTTTGACGATCAATCCCCCCGACCACGACCTTCGTCGTCGCGCGACGCCCTCCCCGGTGCCGCCGACCGGCGCGGAGGTGCGGCGCGTCTTCGCGCAGTCGGGGATGGAGTTCGGCTGCGACTACAACCCCGAGCAGTGGTCGCCGGAGGTCTGGAACGAGGACGTCGCGCTGATGCGCGAAGCCGGGGTGACCCTGGTCGCCATCAATGTGTTCGGGTGGGCTCAGATCGAACCCCGACCGGGAGAGTTCGATTTCGAGGCGCTCGACCAGGTGATCGAGCTGCTCTCGCAGAACGGGATCGGGATCAACCTCGGCACGGGGACGGCCTCGCCGCCGCCGTGGCTGTCCACGCTGCATCCCGAGATCCTGCCGGTCGTGGAGGACGGCACGACGCGGTGGCCAGGCGGTCGCCAGGCATGGTGCCCCAGCTCGCCGGTCTTCCGCGAGTACGCCCTGCGGCTGACCTCCGAGGTCGCCCGTCGCTACGGCTCCCATCCCGCGGTGCGACTGTGGCACCTGTCGAATGAACTCGGCTGCCACAATGCGCTCTGCTACTGCGATGTCTCTGCGCGTTCCTTCCGTCGGTGGCTCGTTCGTCGCTACGAGACGATCGGAGCGCTCAACGCGGCCTGGGGGACGTCGTTCTGGAGTCAGCGGTACGGGTCGTTCGACGAGATCCTGCCGCCGCGCGCCACGGTCTCGAGCCGCAACCCGGGTCAGGTGCTCGACTTCGCACGATTCAGCTCCGATGAGGTGCTCGGCTACTACTTGGCCGAAGCCGACATCGTGCGGGCCCAGAGCGACCGGCCGGTGACGACCAATCTCATGGTGACCGCCCACATCAAGACGATGGACTATTGGCGGTGGGCCGAGCACGTCGACATCGTCGCGAACGACCACTACCTCGACCATCGCCTGTCCGACCCAGAGCTCGAGCTCTCGTTCGCGGCGGACCTGACGCGGGGCCTGTCGCATGGCGCCCCGTGGCTCTTGATGGAGCAGGCGCCCGGGGCCGTCAACTGGCAGCCCCGCAACCTGGCCAAGGCGCCCGGGCAGATGCTCAGGGACTCGTTGACGCACATCGCGCGCGGAGCCGACGGTGTGTGCTTCTTCCAATGGCGGGCATCGGCCCAGGGCAGCGAGAAGTTCCATTCCGCGATGCTCCCTCACGCCGGAACCGACAGCGAGACCTGGGGGGAGGTGCTCGAGCTCGGCGATCTGCTCGGCGACCTTCGTGAGGTGGTCGGCTCTCGCGTGGTGGCCGATGTCGCGATGGTCTTCAGCTGGGAGGCCTGGTGGGTCACCGATCTGGAATCCCGCCCCTCGCGCGACGTCGAGTACCTCGACCAGGTGCACCGGCTCTACGGGGCTCTTCGACAGGCGGGGATCACAGTCGACATGGTCGAGCCGGGCGCCGATCTCTCGCCGTACCGACTGGTCGTCGTCGGCGCGCTGTCGCTGGTGCGCGACTCGGAAGCGGCCGTGATCGCCGACTACGTGGCGTCGGGGGGGACGGCCGTGATCAGCTACTTCAGCGGCATCGTGGATGAGAACGACCGCGTCCGACTCGGCGGATACCCGGGCGCCTTCCGCGAGCTGCTCGGCATCTCGACCGACGAGTTCTTCCCGCTGGACTCCGACCAGGCCGTCACCCTCGATGATGGATCGAGTGGGTCCATCTGGACCGAGCGCATCCGACTGCGCGGGGCGCACGTCATGGCCAAGTTCACCAGCGGGACGCTGGCGGGGTGGCCCGCGGTCACCCGTCATGAGCACGTGCGGGGCACCGCCTGGTACCTCGGCACGTCCCTGGATGCCGACTCGCTCGAGCGAGTGGTGCGGCGAATCGCGGGGGAGTCCGATGTCGCCGCCCGAGCAGCCGGGGAGTCGCCGGATCTCGACGTCGTGCGCCGCGTCTCGGCCGATGCCGAGTTCATCTTCGCGATCAATCACGGTGACGACGACGCCCAGGTCGACGCCACAGGCTGGGAACTCGTTCGCGGCGTAGCCGCCGATGGCCACGTCGTCGTGCCCGCCGGCGAGGTTCGCGTCATCCGGAAGCATCGCGCCGAAGCAGGAGGACCGTCATGACAGCAGTCAGCACCCCTCGCGTCAGTCCGCGCCCCCCACGTGCGACGGCGAAGCCCGCCAGGTTCCGCCGCGCGATCGTCATCTTCGTGGCGCCGTTCGGCCTGCTCTTCTCCCTGTTCTTCGTCATCCCGATCGTCTACGCGGTCTACGAGTCGCTGCAGGTGATCCACCGCGAGGGCACATTCGGGGCGCCGACCCTCGTGTTCGGGGGGTTGAGCCAGTACGTCCTGGTGTTTCAGAGCGGCGACTTCTGGGCCGCCATCCTGCGGGTGCTGCTCTTCGGGATCGTGCAGGTGCCGATCATGCTCGGCCTGGCCCTGCTGTTCGCGTTGCTGCTCGACTCGCCGCTGCTCAAGGGCAAGAGATTCTTCCGCCTCGCATTCTTCGCTCCGTATGCGGTGCCCGGCGTCATCGCGGCGATCATGTGGGGCTACCTCTACTCGCCCAGCCTGTCGCCGCTCAAAGCCATCACCTCGCAGGCGGACCTGCTCTCGGGCGGCACCGTGCTCTGGGCGATCGCCAATGTCGTCACCTGGGTCTATGCGGGCTACAACATGCTGATCATCTATTCGGCCCTGCTCTCGATCCCCACCGAGGTCTACGAGGCCGCACGTCTCGACGGCGCCGGCCAGGTGCGGATCGCCTGGTCCATCAAGATCCCGCTGGTGATGCCGGCGATCGTGCTGACCAGCGTGTTCTCGATCATCGGCACGTTGCAGCTGCTCACCGAACCGCAGGTGTTCCGTCAGTTCACCTCGTCGATCACCAGTACCTTCACGCCGAATCTGCTGGTCTACTCCACCTCCGCGGTGCCCAACTTCAACCTGGCCGCCGCATTCTCCGTGGTGCTGGCGATCGCCACCTTCGTGCTTTCGTTCACGGTGCTTCGATTCACCAGAAGGGCGACGAGCGCATGACCGCAGTAGTCTCGCGCAGCAGCCGGCCACGGCCGCTCCAGGAGAGCCGCATGTCGCGGGCGACCGCGATGATCGTCATGGGCGTCTTCACGGTCTACTTCTTGACCCCGATCTGGTGGCTCCTGGTGTCATCGACCAAGACGCTGGGCAATTTCAACTCGACGTTCTCGCTGTGGTTCACCCCGTCGTCGTTGACGGACATCGTCACCAACCTCGGCAAGCTGTTCACCTACGACGACGGCGTGTTCCCGCGCTGGATGCTGAACAGCATCGTCTACGCCACCCTCGCCGGCGGACTGGGGACGGTGCTCGCCGCGATGTGCGGATACGCCCTGGCGAAATACCGGTTCCGCGGGCGCGAAGCCATCTTCAACGTCATCCTGGGCGGCGTTCTGGTGCCGGCGACGGCGCTCGCGCTTCCGCTCTTCCTGATCTTCAGCCAGGTGCACCTCACCGACACCTTCTGGGCCGTCTTCCTCCCGAGCCTGGTGAGCCCGTTCGGCGTCTACCTGAGCCGCATCTACGCCGCCTCGAGCGTTCCCGACGAGATCATCGAAGCAGCGCGGATCGACGGCGCGGGCGAAGTGCGCACCTTCTTCACGATGTCGGTGCGACTCATGTCGCCCGCGCTGGTGACGATCTTCCTGTTCCAGTTCGTCTCCATCTGGAACAACTTCTTCCTGCCCCTGATCATGCTGCGCGATCAGACCCTCTTCCCGGTCACGCTCGGCCTCTACACCTGGAACTCGCAGGTCAGCCAGATTCCCGACATCCGCACTCTCGTCATCGTGGGCGCGTTCGTGTCGATCATTCCTCTGTTGGTCGCGTTCCTGTCCCTTCAACGGTTCTGGAGGAACGGACTCGGCGCAGGGGGGCTCAAGTAGGGCAGGTACCCATCACAGCGTGCTCGGCACCGCGGCGGGGGTTCGCCCGCGTCACATCCCTCAATTCGGAAAAGGAAAGAAAAAACACATGGCACTCAAATTCACTGCGGTCGCCGCGGTCGCACTCGCTGCGACGCTGGGGCTGGCCGGATGCTCGGCGGCGAGCACATCATCCTCAGGATCCAGCTCCGCGAGTTGCGCGCCCTCCTCGGGCAAGGTCACGCTCAACTTCACGACCTGGGTGCCCGGAATGGACAAGGTCGTCGCGCTCTGGAACGCCAAGAACCCGAACATCCAGGTCAAGGTCCAGACCGGACCGAACGGCAACAGCGGCACGTACACCAACTTCTTCAACGAGCTGAAGGCAGGCAACGCGCCCGACATCGGCCAGATCGAGTACGACACCCTGCCCGCCTTCCGCGTGCAGGACGGCCTGCAGAACATCGCGTCGTGCGCAGGGGTGTCGGCGGCGAAGGCCGACTTCTCGAGCGGCCTGTGGAACCAGGTCACCTTCGGCGAGTCGAACGCGGTCTACGCGATCCCTCAGGACTCGGGCCCGATGGCGCTCTACTACCGCAAGGACCTCTTCCAGAAGGCCGGCCTCAGCGTTCCGACCACCTGGGACGAGTACGCGGCAGATGCCGTGAAGATCAAGGCCCTCGGTGGCGAGATCACCAACTTCCCCAAGGGTGACGTCAACTGGTTCGCCGGACTGGTCTCGCAGGCGGGTGGGCAGTGGTTCTCCACCTCCGGCGGCACCTGGAACGTCAACCTGACCGGCCCGGAGTCGACGAAGGTGGCCAACTACTGGCAGGACCTGATCACCAAGGGCCTGGTCTCGACGATCCCCGGCTTCACCGATCAGTGGAACAACGCCTACAACACCGGCCAGGACTGGACGTGGGTCTCGGCGGTCTGGGGAGCGAACACCATCTCGAGCGGCGCCCCGACGACCGCCGGCGACTGGGCCGTTGCGCCGATGCCGCAGTGGACGGCCGGTGCCAATGTCTCCGGCGCCTGGGGTGGTTCGTCGAGCGTCGTCTTCAAGGGCAGCAAGCACCCGGCCGAGGCCGCGAAGTTCATCCTGTGGTTGAACACCAGCACGGAGGCCCTGACCGCCCTCAACAAGGAGGCGAACCTCTACCCGGCCAGCACCGCGGGCGACACGCTTCCTGCTCTGTCGCAGGGTGTCGACTTCTACGGTGGACAGGCGATCTACACCACGTTCAGTGACGCGGGCAAGGTCATCAGCCCGTTCACCTGGGGCCCGACCATGACGCAGACCTACAGCGATGTGTCCGACGGGTTCGGCTCGGCGCTCTCGGGCAGCGGAACGCTGCTCGACGCGCTCAAGGCAGGCCAGGAGAAGACCATCGCCGCGTTGAAGGCGCAGTCGATCCCGGTCAAGTAAGCACGACGGAAACACGGGAGTGCCGCGGGATCCCGCGGCACTCCCGCCTGTCACAGCCGAGCACGTCTCGCGGGACGGGCACCCGCCTGGCGCGTCGATCGCGTGGGACCTCGCAGACGCTGGATCCCCAGGTGATCCCTGGGCGCCGCGCCGCCTAGACTGGCGCACACCATGAAGCCAGCTCGGGCGGATCGCGAACCGGCCCCACGGCGTGCCGGCTCCCCGGAGGCGTCCACTCCGCCCGCTCCGCGAAGGCTCAGTCGCCTTCTGAAGATTCTCGGACCCGGCCTGGTGACCGGAGCCGCAGACGATGATCCGTCGGGAATCGCGACCTATTCGCAAGCGGGAGCGCAGTTCGGATTCGGCACCCTGTGGACCATGCTGCTCACCTTCCCGCTCATGGTCGCCGTGCAAGAGGCGTGCATGCGCCTCGGCGCCGTCACCGGCGAAGGGCTCGCGGCGATCGTGCGGCAGCGCTATCCGAGGTGGGTGCTCTATCCGATCGTGCTGCTGGTGGTCGCCGCGAACACTTTCAACATCGGCTCCGACATCGGCGCGATGGCGGCGAGCACCGCGCTGCTGCTCCCGGCAGTGCCCCTGCCGGTGTTCGCGATCGCTTTCTCGGCTCTCATCGTCGTGCTCGAGATCTTCGTCGCCTACCGCCTCTACATCCGGATCCTCAAGTGGCTGGCGATCGCGCTGTTCGCGTACCTGGTCACCGCATTCCTCGTCACGGTGCCGTGGACGACCGCCCTCACGGCCACCGTCGTCCCGCACCTCGTGCTCAGCCCCGACTTCCTCTACATCGTCGTGGCGATCTTCGGCACGACGATCTCGCCCTACCTGTTCTTCTGGCAGACCAGCAACACGGTCGAAGACGAACGGGCCGAGAAGCGCATCGGCACCGCCGGTGCACCACCGACCATCAGTGCGAGCTATCTGTCCCGCCTGCGCATCGACACCGTTCTCGGCATGTTCTTCTCGAACCTCGTGGCCTGGTTCATCATCCTGGTCGGCGCCGTCGTTCTGAACAGCGCCGGGGTCACCACGATCGTCGATGCGGCCGATGCGGCGAAAGCCCTTCGGCCACTCGTACACAGCTTTCCCCACTCCGGCTATCTGGCGCAGGTCATCTTCGCCATCGGGGTCATCGGCATCGGCCTGATGAGCATCCCGGTTCTCGCGGGTTCTTCGGCCTACGCGATCAGCGAGACGTTCAAGGTCAACGAGGGGCTCTCGCGGAGATTCGGCGAGGCTCGCACGTTCTACCTCGTCATCGTTGTCGGAACGTTGATCGGGCTGGCCCTCAACTTCATCGGGTTGGACCCGGTCAAGGCGCTCGTGCTGACCGCGGTGATCAACGGCATCGTCGCGGTGCCGTTGATCTTCATCATCGCCAGGCTGTCGTCACGCCACGACCTGATGGGCAGGTACCGCAGCGGCTTCTGGTCGAAGCTCGGCCTGTGGGTCGCATTCGGAATCATGGGCGTCGCGGCCGTCGCCCTTCTCATCTCACTCGCCTGACGGCGTGCGGTCGCGTCGAGCGATCGTGGTTTGCTGGTCGCATGCCTTCCGAGCTGCTCGACCTGGCCCGCACCATCGCACTCGACGCCGGAGAGTTGGCCGCGAAGCGCCGGCGTGAGGGTGTGGAGGTCGCGGCGACCAAGTCCACCATCGTGGACGTCGTCACCGAAGCCGACCGCGAGGTCGAGCGGCTGATCCGCGGCCGCATCCTCGATGCGCGGCCCCACGACGCCATCCTGGGCGAAGAGGACGGCTCGTCGTCGGGTACCAGCGGACTCACCTGGGTCGTCGATCCGATCGACGGCACCGTGAACTACCTCTACGGCATCCCGCACTACGCGGTGAGCATCGCGGTGGTGGAGGGCGACCCCGATCCGCTCACCTGGACCGGCCTGCATGGATGCGTGCTCAACCCGGCCATCGGCGAACTGTTCACCGGGTCGCGGGGCGAGGGCGCGTTTCGCAACGGCAGCGCGATCCGCGTGGCGGATCCGGTGCCCCTCGAACTCGCGCTCGTCAACACCGGGTTCGCCTATGCGGCGGCGACCCGCGCGAAGCAGGGCGAGGTGGTGACCAGGATGCTGCCGATGGTCCGCGACATCCGTCGCTTCGGCACGGCCTCGCTCGACCTCTGCATGGTCGCGAACGGGCGCACGAACGCGTACTTCGAGCGCACCTTGAGCCCGTGGGATCACGCCGCGGGCGCGATCATCGCGCGCGAGGCCGGTGCCGTCGTGACGGGATTCGGTGGCGCGGCGCCGAGCCGGGATCTCATCCTGGCGGCCGAGCCGCAGCTCGCCGCACGGCTCGACTCCCTGCTGATCGACCTCGGATCCCGCTTCGACATCTGAGGTTGCGAGCCCGTCTCGTGCCGTCACCCGGATGGGCGGGTGGCTGTTCCGTGTCCGATTCGTTACTATCGAATGTCCCGCCGTTGAGGAGTACTTCCATGTCCGAGTTTCCGCAGGCGACCAGTCGCCGCGAACTCAGAGAACGGGAGCGGGCCGCCCAACTCGCGCGCGGACGGTCTCAGCCGGGCCGTCGTGGTCGTTCCCGCCGCGCGAAGGCCGTCGAGAAGGCGCGTCCCGTGCGTTCGGGCACGGCAGCTGCGACACCCGCCAAGCGCTCAGGCTCCCGCGCGCGCACGATCGGCTCGCGCCTGTTCTCGCTCGCCGCCATGATGTTCGCCGGCGCGATCGTCGTCGGCATGTCGCTGCCGGCGAACGCGTTCTACTCGACATCGACGGACGGCACGAACGCCCTCGCCACCTCGTCGAGCAAGGCCGGTCAGTCGGTCACGGTATCGAGCGACGAGAAGGTCGACGTCGGCGCCCGCGAGAAGATCCGGGTGCTGTCGTGGGCGCAGGTGCTGGCGCAGAAGTACAGCCACGGTGCGACCATCGGAGGCGCCGGGACCGGCCCGATCCGATGGCCGTTCCCGTATCCGGTGCGCATCAGCTCGGGGTTCGGTCCGCGTGTTGCGCCGTGCCGGGGCTGCTCGACCTATCACGAGGGCGTCGACATGGTTCCCGGTGACAAGGCCGCGATCTTCTCGTCATCGACCGGCGTGGTCACCGTGCGCGATGATGGAACCGGCGCCTACAGCAGCTACGGCGGCGGCACCTACGGCAACTTCGTCATCATCACGTCGACGGTCAACGGGCACACCGTCAGCTTCACCTACGCGCACATGACGAGCGGTTCGTGCCCGCTGGTGCTGGGTCAGTCCGTTCAGGTGGGCGACTTCATCGGCCTGGTCGGCGAGACCGGCGAGGCCACCGGCCCGCATCTGCATTTCGAGGTCAATCTCGACGGAACGAAGATCGATCCGATCCCCTGGATGGTCGCCAACGCCGGTCCCAACTAGGGGCCGAACGCCCTAGTCGACGACCCAGACGGTCGTGTCGCCGGGCAGCCGATCGGCGCCGACCGGACCGCTGGCCAGCACCACGCGGCCGGCGGGAAGCGCGACAGGGCTCGCGCCCGTGTTGGCGGTGACCGTGACCGCACCGGAGCGGAAGACCAGCGCTGCCGCATCCGGCGACGGCAGCCAGACCAGCTCGTTGGTCGCCAGGTGGTGGGTGCGCCGCGCCGCGAGCGCCTCGCGGTAGAACTCGAGGGTCGATCCGGGGATGCCGAGCTGGGCATCCCGCGCGTATCCGGGCCAGGTCTGCGGCTGCGGCAGCCAGCTTGCGGCCGTCGGGCCGAAGCCCGCCGACGGTGAGGCGACATCCCAGGGGATCGGCACGCGCGCCCCGTCCCGCCCGTAGTTCGCGCCCGCGGTGCGGAAGAAGGTCGGATCCTGCCGAGCCGAATCGGGCAGGTCGATCACTTCGGGCAGACCGAGTTCTTCGCCTTGATAGAGGTAGGCAGAACCGGGCAGGGCGAGCATGAACGCGGATGCTGCGCGTGCCCGCCGCAGGCCGACCAGGTCGTCGGGATAGAGCTGGGTCTTGGGCCCCAACCCTTCTCCCTGCGGTGGCGGGGGAGTCAGGGCCAGCCGGGTGGCATGCCGGATCACGTCGTGGTTCGAGAGCACCCAGGTGCTCGGCGCGCCCACCGCGCCGAATGCGGCGAGCGAGTCATCCACCACCTTGCGCAGCGCTGCCGCATCCCACGGCGTCTCGAGGAAGGTGAAGTTGAAGGTCTGCTGCATCTCGTCGGGCCGCACCCAGTCGGCGAGCTTCGACAGCGGCTCGACCCAGGCCTCGCCCGCCAGGATGCGGTCGGGCCCGAACTCGGCGAGCACTCGGTGCCAGTCGCGGTAGATCGGATGCACGCCGGGCTGCGCCCAGTACGGCGCGTCGTCTTGATGGTCGCTCATGCCGAGCGACGGGTCCGGCGTCCAATCGGGCAGACCGGCCTTCTTGACGAGGCCGTGCGCGACATCCACCCGGAAGCCGTCGACACCGCGCTCGAGCCAGAACCGCAGCACGCCGCGGAACAGCTCGTGCACGTCGTCGTTGGTCCAGTCGAAGTCGGGCTGGCTCGTGTCGAACAGGTGGAGGTACCACTGGCCGAGCCGGCCATCCTTCTCCGCCACCCGGGTCCAGGCCGGGCCGCCGAACACCGACTTCCAATTGTTCGGCGGAACGTCGCCGTCGACGCCGAGCCCGTCGCGGAACAGGTAGCGAGCGCGCTCGGGCGATCCGGGGCCGGCCGCGAGCGCCGCCTGGAACCAGGGATGCGCGCTCGAGCTGTGATTCGGAACCAGATCGATGATCACCTTCAGCGACAGCGCGTGCGCCCGGGCGAGCAGGGCGTCGAAGTCGTCGAGCGTGCCGAACAGCGGATCGACATCCGTGTAGTCCGCCACGTCGTAGCCGCCGTCCCTCTGCGGCGAGGTGTAGAACGGCGAGAGCCAGACGGCATCGACGCCGAGGTCGGCCAGGGAGTCGAGGCGCGCCGTGATGCCGGGCAGATCGCCCACCCCGTCACCGTTCGCGTCGGCGAACGAGCGCGGGTAGACCTGGTAGATGACGGCCGTGCGCCACCACTCCGGTTGCGCGGTGGAGCGGGTCGCAGAGGGAGCCATGGGTCGAGCCTAGGTGGCGCATCCGGCCGAAACATTCGCCGGGTAGCCTCGCAGCATGGAGCACGTCCTCGCCGAGTTGCCGCACCATGACGGTTCGCCGCTCTACGTATCCGACCAGACCCCGGAGCTCGGCGAGACGGTCCGGGTGCGGGTGCGGGTGCCGCGGAGCTTCGGCACGATGCGGATCGTGCGCACCCGCTCGAACCCCGATCGCGAACCGGCGTTCAGCGACGCGGTCGTCGTGCACGAGACGCCTCGTGAGGTCTGGTGGGAGGCGGAGATCCTGGTCGAGAACCCGGTGCACGGCTACCGCTTCCTGATGGAGACGGATGACGGCGCGACCTGGTGGCTCACCTCGGCCGGACTCTCGCACACCGAGACCCGCGACATCGACGACTTCCGGATGGTGACGTACGACCCGCCGCCGGCCTGGGGCGCCGAAGCTGTGATGTACCAGGTGTTCCCCGACCGGTTCGCGCGCTCCGCGGAGGCGGATCGCCGGCCGGCGCCCGCGTGGGCGATGCCGGCCGCGTGGACGGACCCGGTCATCCATGTCGGCCCGGGAACCGGCGAGCAGTTCTACGGCGGCGACCTGCAGGGCGTGATCGACCATCTGGATCATCTGGTCGACCTCGGGGTGAACCTGCTGTACCTGACGCCGGTCTTCCCCGCCGAGTCGAACCACCGCTACAACGCCACCTCGTTCGATGAGGTCGACCCCCTGCTCGGCGGCGACGCGGCGCTGGCCGATCTGGTCGCGGCGGCGCACGCGCGCGGCATCCGCGTGATCGGCGACCTGACCACCAATCACTCGGGCGATTCCCACGAGTGGTTTCGAGCCGCGTACCGCAATCCCGGCTCGCTCGAGAGCGACTTCTACCTCTGGCTGGATGCCGCCCAGACCGAATACGTCAGCTGGCTCGGCTTCTCGACCCTGCCCAAGTTCAACTGGCGCGCCGACGAGTTGCAGCGACGGTTCATCGACGGAGTCGACTCGGTGGTGGCGAAGTGGCTGCAGCCCCCGTACTCGCTCGACGGCTGGCGGGTGGATGTCGCCAACATGACCGGGCGCTGGCGCGACGAGGACCTCAACGAGCAGGTGCGCCGCACCATCCGCCAGACGATGAGCGAGGTGAACCGCGACACCCTCCTGATCGGCGAGTCGACCAACGACGCGGCCTCCGACTTTCCCGGCGACGCCTGGCACGGCGCGATGACCTACGCCAACTTCACCCGCCCGTTGTGGAACTGGCTCTCGGTGCCCGGCTCGCCGGCCGGGGGAGGGCTCGGCATGACGCTCGGGCGCACCAGTGACTACACCGGCGCCGACTTCTATCGCGCCCACCGTGAGTTCGTGGCGGCGTTCCCCTGGCGCACCCGGCTGAACACGATGAACGCGCTCGACACGCACGACACCCCCCGGTTTCTCACGTCGGCGCTGCCCGGGGTGGTGCCGGTCGCGTTCGGTCTCGCGGTGACGATGCCCGGCATTCCGGTGGTGTGGGCGGGCGATGAGTTCGGGCTGACCGCGTCGGATGGGGAGGAGTCGCGTACGCCGATCCCGTGGTCGTCCAGCGGCGACCACGCGGAGACCATCGCGCTCTACCGCCGGCTGATCGCGTTGAAGCGCGAGCATCCGGCTCTGAACGGAGGCGGCATCCGGTGGCTGCACGCTTCGGACGACGCCGTCGCCTTCGTGCGCGAGAGCGCCGAGGAGTGCGTGCTGGTCGTCGCCGCGCGCGGCATCACCACGATCGATCTGGGGCATGAGCTGCCGGATGACGCCCCGGTGATCGAGGGCTCGGTCGCCTTCGGCGGCGGCCGCGTCGCGATCGCCGGCCCGACCTTCGCCGCGTGGCAGCTGCCGGGCGTGGTGCTGCCGGAGTGGACGCCGTGAGTTCTTCGGCGCCCGAGGCTGGATGCTAGTCTTTTGCGGTGCCGCGGCCAGGCCGCGGATTGCCCCGATAGCTCAGTGGTAGAGCACTTCCATGGTAAGGAAGGGGTCGTCAGTTCAATCCTGACTCGGGGCTCGCCTGCCGGTCGTGCCAGGGGATCATCCCCTCTGCCGACGAGCAGTTGCGGCTGAGTAGCTCAGTTGGTGAGAGCGCACGACTCATAATCGTGAGGTCGCGGGTTCGAATCCCGCCTCAGCTACCAGGGATTTGTGCGACTTCGCATGATCGGTGCCGTTTGGCTTTCGGGCGATTGTCTCGCCCATCAACCGAATGAGGACGTCGCTCCTGTCGGAAGAATCCTGATCAGGAGTCATGTCCTGGGACTTCGGTTCCTGCTTGTGGACACGGCTCTGGGCTGTCAGCAAAAATAGGCCCTCCAGACAACCACGTGAATGGGGCCATCCGATGAGCGAGGACAAGTCAGAGGGGGTGATCGCTCACAGAGCGGCGACTCCGATTCCGACCATCTACGACGTCGCCCGGGTTGCCGGGGTGAGCCCCTCTGCCGTCTCCCGCGCATTGAGTCGGCCGGGTCGACTGAGTGCACGGACCGAGCAGTTGGTCCGGCGAACCGCCGAAGAGCTCGGCTTTCGAGTCAACCCGAGTGCTCGGGCGCTTCCGACGGGGCGGACGATGACCCTCGCTCTCCTTCTCGCGGACATCACCAATCCCGTCGTGTTCGGCGTCGTTCGCGGAGCCGAGCGCGCCGCGGCGGCCGAGGGCTACACCCTGGTCATCGCCGAGTCGCAGGAGTCCGGTGAGGCAGAGCGAGCGGCAGCGTTGCGGATCGCATCAAGCGTCGACGGCGTCATCTTCGCCTCGAGTCGGTTGGACACTGAGTCTCTGGCCGAGCTCGCCCGGATCAAGCCCGCCGTGCTGATCAACCGCGAGGCGGAGGGCATTGCGAGCGTGGTGCCCGATGTGGATACCGGTGTGATCGAGCTGGTCAACCATCTGCGGTCACTGGGCCATCTCGATATCGGCTACGTCACCGGTCCGACCTCGTCGTGGATCGATCGCCGTCGCTGGGATGCCCTGCAGCGACACGGCAGCAGGGTCGGCCTGAGGCCCGTCGAGATCCCGGGCGGCAATCCGACCGTGGATGGCGGCGCGAGCGCCTTCGAACGCGTGGCGGCGTCTCGGGTCAGCGCGGTCATCGCGTTCAATGACCTGATGGCGATCGGGCTGCTCCGCGCAGCACAGGAGGCCGGTGTGCGAGTGCCGCAACAACTCAGCATCGCGGGCTTCGACGACGTTTTCGGGAGCGAGCTGACCACGCCGGCCATCACCACCATCGCCGCACCGCTCGAGCTCGCAGGCGCCCAGGCCGTCGACCTCCTTCTCGCCCAAATCAGCCCGGAGCTGAGGGAGGGGAGGGCTCTCGCGCCGTCCTCGACCCGGCTGCTCGTCCGCGCGTCGACGGGACATTTGGCAACCGGTTGACAAAAAGGGGTGCGAGGTCTTTGATGGAGGAGTGCCTCCGAGATCGTCTGTTGACCCGGATCGCCTTCTGCCGGCAGACGCGACGACCCGCGATATCGCTCGCGACCTGTACCAGCGCGTCGCGTCGGCACCGATTGTGTCGCCCCATGGGCACGTATCTGCGGAGTTGCTCCGCGCGAACGCGCCGTTCGACGATGTCGCCTCACTCTTGGTGAGCCGGGACCACTACGTCACCCGGCTCCTGCATGCACAGGGTGTCGATCTGTCGGCGCTGGGCGTCGGGGCGTCAGCCGACCCGCGCGACATCTGGCGCCTTCTCGCGAAGCACTGGACCGCGTTCGCCGGAACCGCCTCCGCCTACTGGTTGCGCGACGAGTTAGCGACCGTCTTCGGCATCACCGAGGACCTGTCGTCCGAAACCGCCGATGCCCTCTACGACACGATCGCAATGAAGCTGACAGAGCCCACCTTCCGGCCGCGGGCGCTGTTCGATCGATTCGGCATCGAGGTGCTCGCGACCACAGACGACCCCCTGGACGATCTCGCCGCACACGCCGCTCTGCGCAACGATCCGACCTTCGGCGGCCGCGTGCTGCCGACGTTCCGCCCGGACAACTACATCGACCCGGATGCGGCGGCGTTCGGCGGCGCCATCGAACGCCTGCTCGCCGCCACCGAGCAACCCGGCACCTTTGGCGGGTACCTCGCGGCGCTGGAACACAGGCGCGAACACTTCATCGCGAACGGAGCCGTGTCGCTGGATATCGGGGTCGTCGATCCCACCACGGTGGATCTCGCTCGCGGCGACGCTGACGAACTCTTTCAGCAGGTCGTCGCGGGGACTGCGGATGCCGCCGCACGACAGGCATTCCGCGGGCACATGCTCGTGCAGATGGCACGCATGTCGGTCGACGATGGCTTGGTGATGACGCTCCATGCGGGAGTGCACCGCAACCACAGCACGGCGACGTTCGAGGCGGTCGGCCCCGACACGGGCCACGATATTCCCGTCCCCACGTCGTTCACCCGGGCACTGCGCCCTCTCCTTGAGCGATTCGGGCTGCAGAAAGGGTTCCACCTCGTCCTTTTCACGGTTGACGAGACCGCGTATTCTCGCGAACTCGCACCGCTTGCCGGGTTCTACCCGTCGGTCTTCATCGGCGCTCCCTGGTGGTTCTTGGACGCCCCCGACGCCATGCTGCGCTGGCGGTCTGCTGTGACCGAAACCGCCGGGTTCTATCGGACGTCCGGGTTCATCGACGATACGCGGGCGTTTCTCTCCATTGCCGCTCGGCATGACACCGCCCGTCGGGTCGATGCCGCCTTTCTGGGCCGCCTCGTCCGCGAGGGGCGCCTGCCTCTTGCGAGCGCCGAGGTGATCGCCGACGATCTCGTGTCGGCGATCCCCCGGGCGGTGTTCAAGCTATGACGCTCAGGCGATCGTCGCCGCGAGCGACCATCCCCAGGTTGTCAGCGGCTGACCGGACGAGACCCCCGGCCCCGGTGCGGATCGTCCACCTCGGTCTCGGTGCCTTCCACCGGGCACATCAAGCCTGGTACACAGCGCACGCGCCAGACGCTGCCGACTGGGGGATCGCGGCATTCTCGGGGCGCAGTCCGGCGGTCGCGGCAACGCTGCAGGCGCAGGACGGGCTCTACACCTTGGTCGAGCGCGGCAGCGACGGCGACCGCGATGAAATTGTGGAGAGCCTCGTCGAGGCGATCGACGGGTCCGACCTTGTTCGACTGCGGGAGCTGTTCCGCAGCCCATCGCTTGCCGTCGTCACCTTGACGATCACCGAATCTGGCTATCGGCTCACGGAGGACGGCACCCCTGACATCCATGATGTGCTGTTATCGGCAGATCTCGATGCGCTCAGCACGGGGCTCTGCGCAGATCTCTCACAACTGCACCCGTCGACAACCGTTGGCCGGTTGCTTCTCGGCTTCGAGGAACGTCGACGCAGCGGCGGCGGACCCATCGCGATCGTCTCCTGCGACAACCTGCCCGAGAACGGCAAGATGCTCGAGAGAGGCGCCCTGAGTGCTGCGCGACTCGTCGGCGATGACCTGGCCGACTGGATCGCCGAGCGGGTGAGCTTTGTGTCCACCTCGGTGGACCGCATCACGCCGCGGACAACGCCGGAGGACATCGCCGCGCTGAACGCGAGGAGCGCCCGTTTCGACGCCGCGCCGGTGTTCACTGAGCCGTTCGCAGACTGGGTGCTGAGCGGCGCGTTTCCGGCCGGACGCCCTGCGTGGCACACGGTCGGTGCGCGTTTCGTCGACGACATCGAGCCGTGGGAGCGGCGCAAACTGTGGCTGCTGAACGGCGCTCACACCCTGCTGTCGTTCGCCGGGCCGCTCCGCGGGCATGAGACGGTCGCCGCCGCCATCGCGGATTCCTTCCTGCAGAAGGCTGTCGTCGGCTTCTGGGCGGAAGCCTCACGTCACCTGCCAGACGGAATGGATCTCACCGCTTATCAAACGGCGCTGTTGGAGCGCTTTTCGAACCCTCGGATCGAGCACCGCCTCGCGCAGATTGCGCAGGATGGGGCCCGCAAGCTCCGGCTCCGCATCGTGCCCGTCGCCGAGGCGGAGCTTGCCGCGGGATCCTCTGCCCCCTCCTGCGCCGTCGCGATCGCGGCGTGGGTGGTGCAGGCAGAGCCGTCGCCGGAGCCGCTCACCCGGCGCCTTGCCGAGTTGTCGCACGTCCTGGCCGCAGATGACGGCTTCCTCTCGGAAGTCCGGTCGGCCGTCAACGTTATCCACGCCAGCATCGAGTCGCGCTCTGAGGCCGCAGCATCGCGGGTCGAGCACACTCCCCAACCCCGCAGAACCCTCAACGTGGGTCGATCGAGAAGGAGCGACGAATGAGAATCGATAAGGCCGAGGTCGTCGTGACCAGCCCGGACCGCAACTTCGTCACCCTCAAGTTGACGACCGACGACGGTCTGACCGGGCTGGGTGAC
>DASTNC010000006.1:0-27594 GCA_035721225.1 Pseudolysinimonas sp. | reverse complement strand
GATCGTGTTCGTCGCGGCCGCCATCATGTCGGTGATCGGCGCGCTCGCCTCGGTCGTGATGGGCGGCAAGTACATCCACGCCGACACGGCGGCGGTGACGGTCTCGGGTTCGAGCGCCGATGAGCAGACGGCCGACGCGCTCAGCGATGTCTGACATGAGCCGCACGCCCGGCACCGAGCAGCCGAGCACCGACGCCGAGCGCCTGGCTCTGGTGGCGGGGCGCCTCAACCGCCGGCTGCAAGCCGCAACCGGCGGGCTCAGTCACGGGCTGCTGTCGGCATTGGCGGTCGTCGCCAAGCGCGGCCCGCTGCGCCTGTCCGACCTGGCTCAGCTGGAGGGCGTCTCGGCCCCCAGCATGACCCGCACCATCGCCGAGCTCGAAGCGCGCGGCTACGTGGTGCGCCGTCCCGATCCGGTGGATGGCCGCGCGGCGCTGATCGCCGCGGCCGACGCGGGCACCGCGGCTATCATCGACGCGCGCAGCACCCGCGCGCAGGTGGTCGCCGATCTGCTCGGCGCACTGGACGAGAACGACGCCGCGGCGATCTCTGCGGCCCTCCCGGCTCTGGAACGCCTCACGGAGCCGCAGCAGACCCCTTCTGCGACATCCGCTAGCTGAAAGACTCGCATCGTGCCCCTTGCCATCGAAGACTATGCCCTGATCGGCGACTGCCACACGGGCGCCCTCGTCGGTCGCGACGGCAATATCGACTGGCTCTGCCTGCCCCGGTTCGACTCCCCGAGCACCTTCGGCGCCCTGCTCGGCGATGTCGAGCAGGGCCATTGGCGGGTCGCTCCCGAGGGAGCGGCCGTCGCCACCTCGCGCAGCTATCGCGACGACACCTTCGTGCTGGTCACGCGCTGGGTGACCGACGACGGCGAGGTCGAGGTCGTCGACCTGATGCCGCGCGGCGATCGTCGCGCCGACGTGATCCGGCAGGTCCGCGGCATCCGGGGGCGGGTGGCGATGACCCAATCCCTGCGGATCCGCTTCGACTACGCCGCGGCCGTGCCCTGGATGCGCCAGGCGCCCGAGCACGCCGGTCGAGGTCCGAACTCCCACGCCCTGATCGCGGTCGCCGGGCCCGACTCGGTGATCGTGCGCGGTCCGCGCCTCGAGCCGGACGGCATGGTGCACCGATCGCAGTTCCACGTCTCGGCAGGCGAGACCGTGAACATCACGCTCACCTGGTACCCCTCGCACCGCGAGCCGCCCAAGCCGCTCGCGGTCGGCACGCGCATCCGGCAGACCGAGAAATGGTGGCGCACCTGGGCAGCCAACATCGACGCGACGGGTCGGTACGCCCGGGAAGTGCGGCGATCACTGCTGCTGCTGCGGGCGCTGACGCACGAAGACACCGGCGGGATCGTCGCCGCCGCGACCACCAGCCTGCCCGAGGTGTTCGGCGGCAAGCGCAACTGGGACTACCGCTACGTCTGGCTGCGCGACGCCGCGCTCACCTTGCAGGCCCTGCTCGAGCACGGATTCAAAGCGGAAGCCCACGGCTGGCGCAACTGGCTGCTGCGCGCGATCGCCGGCGATCCAGCCGACGTGCAGATCATGTACGGACTGGCCGGCGAGCGCCGACTCGTCGAGTGGGAGGTCGAGTCGCTGCCGGGCTACCGCGGCGCGGCGCCTGTTCGCGTGGGAAACGGCGCGGCGCTGCAGTTTCAGGGCGATGTCTTCGGCGAGGTCATGCTCGCGCTGCAGCAGACCCGCGAACGCGGCATCGCCGAAGACCGCAGCTCGTGGTCGCTGCAATTGGCGCTGCTCGACCACGTCGAGCAGGTGATGGATCGCAAGGATCACGGCATCTGGGAGATCCGCGGCCCCCTGCACCACTTCACCCACTCGCGGGCGATGATGTGGGCAGCATTCGATTGCGGCATCCGTGCCGTCGAAAAACGCGGGTTGCAGGGCCCCGCCGACCACTGGCGCGAGCTTCGCGACCAGTTGCGCACCGAGATCGAGACGAACGGATTCGACACCGAGCTCGACAGCTTCGTGCAGTACTACGGAGCGAGCGAAGTCGACGCCTCGCTGCTGATCCTGCCGCAGCTGGGATTCCTCGCAGCGGATGATCCCCGGATGCTGGGCACCGTCGCCGCGATCGAGCGCAGCCTGATGCGCGACGGCCTGGTGATGCGCTACCAGGGCTCCACCGGAGTCGACGGGCTCTCGGGCGTCGAGCATCCGTTCCTGGCCTGCTCGTTCTGGTTGGTGCAGCAGTACGCCGAGTCCGGCCGGCTTGCGGATGCCATGACCCTGATGGACCGGCTGGTCAGTCTCTGCAACGACGTCGGCATGCTCAGCGAGGAATACGACGTCGGCGACCAGCGGCAGGTCGGCAACACGCCCCAGGCGCTGTCGCACCTCGCCCTGGTGCGGGCGGCCGACGCGATCGCGCGCACGCAGCAGGCGCAGGAGCAGCAACCCGCCTAGGGCGCCCCCACCCCGACGGTGCGCCCACCCGGCGCGGCCGGCGTCCATTGCCTCCTGAGAATCTGCGGCACGCATCGCGCGCCGCGCTACCGTGGTGAGGTGGCCTTCACACGCGAGCACATCCGTCACGCCCTCGTTCTGCGCCGCCTGCGCGTCAGGGCGGTGCACCGGGTCGTTCCGAACATCGTGCGGGTCACGCTCACCGGACCCGACCTGGCCGGATTCGCGAGCGCCGGGCCCACCGACCACCTGAAGGTGTTCTTCCCCGATCCCTCCAACGGCATCCTGACGCTGCCCGAGATCGGGCCGGACGGATTGCAGCGCGGCGCCGAAGGCGTGGTCATCTCGCGCGACTACACCCCGCGCGCCCTGCGAACCGGGTCGGGTGGGCATCTCGAACTCGATCTGGACATCGTGACCCACGGGCTGAACGGGCCCGCCTCGGCCTGGGCCGAGTTGGCGAAGGTCGGCGACATGCTGGGCGTCGCCGGGCCGCGCGGATCGCGCCTCGTGCCCGAGGGCATCGAGCGCCTGATCGTCGTCGCCGACGAGACGGCATTGCCGGCGACCGGTCGCTGGCTCGACCTGCTGCCGGCCGGCGTGCCCGTCACCGCCCTGTTCCACGTCGTCGACGAGAGTGTCGAGAGCTACTTCGACCCGGCTGCTGCCAGCCGGATGGATGCCGAGTGGATCACCCGCGCAGACGGCCGCCAGCAACTCGAGGAGTCGCTGCGCTCAGTGGGCCGGATCGGCGCGGGCACGTTCGTGTTCCTGGCGGGCGAGGCCGACATCCTGATCCCGCTGCGCCGCTATCTGCGGCATGAGCTGCTCCTGCCCGCCGACCAGGTCTCGGCCTCTGGCTACTGGCGCCGCGGCGTCGTCAACCTCGACCACCACGCGCCGCTGGATCCGAGCGACCCGGACTGAGCGGCCCTGCACTACCCTGTCGCCTGGGAATCCACCCCATCACCCGGGCGGATCGGCATACTCTGGACGCATGCCAGACACCGTCGTTCCGGATGCCGAGGGCCACCCCGCGGCGACTCCGCGGCTGGCCGACGCGGCGGAGCCGGTCGAGTACGGCGGGGACGCCGCCTGCTGGCTCGGTCGGGTCTGCGACCACTGCGGCGCCCTGATCGAGGGCTCGCGCGGCGTGCCCTGCTGGCGCTGCAACACCCCCTGGGAGCCGGCATGAGCCGCAAGGTCGTGGTCTACGAGTTGCTGTCGCTCGACGGGGTCGCCCAGGATCCTGAGGAGTTCGTCGTCGACTGGGACGACGAGATGGATGCCGGCCTCGGCGAGGTCATCGCGACGCAGGATGCGGTCATCCTGGGCCGTCGCAGCTACGACGAGTGGTCGGCGTTCTGGCCGGGCTCAGACATCCAGCCGTTCTCGGATTTCATCAACCCGGTCGCGAAATTCGTGGCCACCTCGACTCCGCTCGCCCGGGAATGGACCAACACCACGGTCATCGACGGCGACCCGGTGGAGTTCGTGCGGACGCTCAAGACGGAACAGGGCGGCGAGATCGGAGTGCACGCGAGCATCTCGCTGACGCGCGCGCTCCTGGCCGCCGGGGTCGTCGACGAGCTGAAGCTGGTGATCGCGCCGGTGATCGTCGGCAACGGCCGGCAGCTGCTCGAGGGGCTGCCGCCGATGGTTCTCGAGCCGATCAGGAGCTCCCTCTCGGCCGGGGGCCACCTGCTGGTCGACTACCGGATCGTGAGCTGACCACCCGCGACGTACACGGTGTTCGCCGAGATGCCCCCGGTGAGCGGGTTGTCGAAGCGCACCACCTGCGCCCGCGCGCCCGGGAACACCGTGTCGAGGTCGGCCATGAACTCGTCGTCGGGCGGGTCATCCGACCAGAGGGCGAAGACGCCGTGCTCGGTCAGATGACCGCGCAGCCGGCGCAGGCCGTCGACCGTGTAGAGATCGGCATGGCTCGGGTCGAGCTGGTGGCGCGGCGAGTGGTCGACGTCGAGCAGGATCGCGTCGTACTTCGACGCCGCGCTCGGCCCCGCGTCATCCCGCATCCAGGCGAAGAAGTCGCCCACCGCGAGCCGGGTGCGGGGATCGCGGACCAGCCGAGCCGACACGGGCAGCAGCAGCCGCTCGTGCCAGTCGATCACGGCCGGGAGCGCATCCACCACGGTCATGGATGCGACGCGCGCGTCATCCAGGGCAGTCACGGCCGTGTAGCCGAGGCCCAGCCCGCCGACCAGCACCCGCAGGCTCTCGCCCGTGACAGCATCCAGCCCGAGTCTGGCCAGCTCTTCTTCGGCAAGCGTGAACAGGCTCGACATCAGGTACTCGTCGCCGAGCTTGACCTCATACACCTCGGCGTCGACCAGCGGATCGTGCCGGCGCCGCAGGGTCAGCTCGCCCATCGGCGTCTGCTGCCAGTCGAGTTCTTCGAGACGCGAGCTCACGATGTCGCCGCGGAACGCCGAATGTGCATCGCACCAGTCTGCACGCAGGTACCGTGGGATGGTGCACAACCGCGTGGTTCGAACCGTCATGATCGTCGTCGGAGTGATCGCCCTGCTCATCGGAATCGTGTTCGGCGGCCAAGGTCTTGGCCTGATTCCGGGCAGCTTCATGACGGGCGACCGCACCTGGTTCTACATCGGGCTGGTGCTCGCGTTCGTGGGGGTGGTGCTGCTGCTGATCGCGTTCCGGCGGCGCCCGACTGCATAGCTGACCCCGTACACGATGCCAGCCGCGACCGCGGCGACACCGAGCCCGATGGTCACGCTCCACGTCACTCCGACTGTCAGACCGAGGACGACGGGCGACGCGATGGCCAACAGAGCGAGACTGATCGCGGCGATCCCTGAGACGGCCCGAACACGCCCAATCGGTGTCGACCGAGATGATCGGTGCAAGGGGCTCGACTCTCGCGACCGGTCGAAGATGCCGCCCATCATCCCGTTGGTCAGATTCGCCATCTCGACAACGGCCTCGCGCTGTGCGTCTGACCGGTCTTGGTCGTCGTCGAAGCCATCGGACATGTGCGCATCGTATGCCTGCGCCGACGGTTCCCCGTTCCAGTCGAGGATGCGCCAGCGCACGACCACGCCCTCGACGATGAAAGAATCGTTCGCGACGAAGCGCTCGGCCGCCTCTCGGCTGCGGAAGATCGCCATTGAGCCATCTTCCGCGGGATCCGCGAAGGTCCCGATGAGCAGCAGATCACCGGATGTGTTGAACTCTTCGACATAGGCCGAATGCCTCGGGCACAGCTCTCGCGCCCGAGCCATACCACCTGGACCCATCTCTTCGTAGAAGCTCTCCGCGAGACTCATTGGCCGTCCCCTTCATTCCTTTCACGGATCTCGAAAACTGACTGAGCGACCGTCGACCACAGAGAGAAGGGATCGACATCGTCACCGGCCTCGACGCGCTTGGAGATCATCGTCATCGGAAAGATCAGGTCATCCGGGCCGGCGAAGCGCAACGCCGCGTCGCGACCGTATTCGTCTTCGACCTCAACCCACTCGGAACCCGTCATGGCAGCCAGAACATCGCCGAAGACAATCCCCACCGACTGCAGTTTCCATGTCTCGGAGGCATCTACGGCCTGGCTCAGCGCCTTGACGACCGAAAGGGCCGTGCGGGGATCGTTCCGGTCCAACGGGTCGTCGCCGCTGACCGAGTTCCAGACCCACTCACGTCGGGACTCAAGCTTGCTTGCGAGATCGGCTCCCGGCGCTCTCGACACCACCGCGGTCTCCCGATCGAATGAAACAAGGATCTCGTCGTGGAGTCCCATCCTGGGTGAAGATAGCCGACTTCATCGCCTCTGTCACCCGCCTCTCCAGGCGCTCGCCGATGCGGCGATCGTGGACCTCGGGATCGTGGGACGCCAAAAGCCCCGGCGGAATCGCATTCCTACCGGGGCTTCTGACGGTCGGGCTGACAAGATTTGAACTTGCGACCCCCTGACCCCCAGTCAGGTGCGCTACCAAGCTGCGCCACAGCCCGTGGCTGTGCCGGCAAGCCGACACGAGTAGCCATGTTACCGGCTCATGCGCCCTCCGAGTTCACGGCGGCCTCCGGCTTCACCGGGCGCGGGAACGCCTCGCGCATCGCATTCCCGGTGAGGATGTCGCCCACCCCGATCAGCAGCAGGCTGAAGACGATCTGCTCGATCGTCATCCAGAGCGGGTACAGGCCCGGGATCGCCGCGATCACCAGGGTGACGACCGGGAAGATCCGGCTGAACAGCCGCAGCCGCGAGTACGCCCAGAACCAGCCCAGCGAGGCACGCCCGGCGAAGTAGAGCAGGGTCGCCGTGATCGCCAGCACCGCGATGCCGCGGAACCAGACCGCCCACGGCTGCGGCATCCCGTTCACGGTCAGCACGATCGCGATGACGATCGCCGCCAGGCCGACCACGATCTCGGCGGCGAGAATCCACAGGATGCCGTCGAAGCCTCGCCGCGTCTTGGGATGCGCCGCGAGGTCGACGCGCCGGCCCGCGATCCGGCCGCCGCCCACCCGGTCGAGGCGCAGGAACAGCGGCTCGAGCGGACGCAGCAGCCGCGTCGCGAGCTCCAGGGTGCTCACGCCCTGATCTCACGTGCGACTTCACCGTCGCGGTAGACCTCGGCGATCGTCGGCGCGCCCTCGGGCCGCGACAGGATCTCGATCGGATCGCCGGCGTGGATGCTGCCGTTGCGCAGCACCCGCAGGTACGCCCCGGGCCGGCCGGCCTCCTGAAACCGCTTCACCCAGCCGCGCTCGAGGTCGGCGCCGTACTGGTGCGCGACCCAGCGCGCGAAGGTCTGACAGGGCCGGCGCGGAGACATCACCTCGAGTTCGACGGCGTGCTCGCCCGAACCGATGCGCCAGCGCTCGCCGATGCGCGCGCCGCTCACGTCGATGCCGCTGGTGCGCAGGTTCTCGCCGAACCAGCCCGGGTCGAGTTCGTCGGGCGCCCGCTCGCCGATCCGCTCCAGGAGCTCGCCGGCCCACCAGGCGGCATCCTCGTCGGCATAGGCGTAGAGGGCGGCCTCGAGGCCGCCGTGATCCTTGCGGTCGGCCTGCACATCGCCGCGCGCCCCGTAGCGGCCGATCTTGATGGCGTGCTGCACCGGGCGCTTGTCGATTGCGGTGACGCCGACCATCCCCGCGTCGGCGTGCAGTTCATGGACGACGCAGACGGCAAGAAGTTCGGGCACGCCTCGATCCTACGAGAGGGCGCTCGGCACGGGCGCGGGCGCCGCCGCAGCACCACTCAGCACATACTCCGCAGGATCGAAACGCCGCACCGTCGCACGGAAGGCCCCGGCGCGACGCGGCCACAGGGTCGTGTTGCGGCCGCCGTCGTCGAGGTAGTAGCTGCGGCATCCGCCGGTCGTCCACACCGAGTCGCGCAGCTCGTGCTGGATGCGCTCGTTGTATGCGGCCTGCGCCGCGGCCCGCGGTTCAATGACGCGGGTGCCGGTGGCATCCATGAACTGCAGCGCCTGCAGCACGTAGCCGAGCTGCGCCTCGATCATGTAGATCATGCTGTTGTGACCCAGTGCGGTGTTCGGCCCGACCAGCAGGAACAGGTTCGGAAAGCCGTGCACCGTCGTGCCGCGCAGCGCCGACATGTGCCCCGACCCTTGCCCCGACCAGCGGTCGGCGAGCGAGACCCCGTCGCGTCCGCGCAGCAGGGACGCGATCGAGGGATGCGTCGCCTCGAAGCCCGTGCCGCCGATCAGCACGTCGAACCGGCGGCGAGTGCCATCTGCCGTCACGATCTCGTGGCCCTCGATGGATGCGATGGCATCGGTCACCAGCTCGACGCACGGCTTGGTCAGCGCCGCGTAGTAGTCGCTCGAGATCAGGATGCGCTTGCAGCCGATCCGGTAGTCGGGCGTGAGCTTGGCGCGCAGCACCGGGTCTTTCACCTGGGAGCGCAGGAACCGCCGTGACACCGTCTCGAACACCCGGCCGATCGGCTTGAACCGGAATCCGGCGAAGCGCACCTCGGCCGACGCGAAGATGGCGGCGCGCGCGAGCCGCTGGGCGGCCGGCACCCGGGCGAACCACCGTTTGCGGCGATCGCTCGTCAGCCCGTCTGCGCGCGGGATGATCCACGGCGGCGTTCGCTGGAAGACGGTCAGCCGCCCGGCGATCTTCTGCAGCTCGGGCACGAACTGGATCGCCGAGGCGCCCGTGCCGATCACCGCAATGCGCTTGCCCGCGAGATAGGCGTCGTGCCGCCAGCACGCCGAGTGGAAGCGCGGGCCCGCGAAGGTCTCGATGCCAGCGAGCGCCGGCCATTTCGGGTCGATCAGCGGGCCGTTGCCGCTGACCAGCAGGTCGGCGGTGAACGTCTCGATGCTGGTCGTGACGCGCCAGAGGGCGGCCTCGTCATCCCAGTCGGCTGCCCGCAGCTCGGCACCGAACAGGATGCGCGGCCGCAGCTCGTAGCGGTCGGCCACGCCCTTCAGGTATTCGAGGATCTCGCGCTGGCGCCCGTAGCGGTGCGTCCAACCGGGATTCGGCGCGAATGAGAAGGAGTACAGGTCGCTGCGGATGTCGCAGGCCGCTCCCGGATAGGTGTTGTCGCGCCAGGTGCCGCCCACCTCGTGCGCGCGCTCCACCACGAGGAAGTCACGGATGCCGTGCCGCGTGAGCTGCGCCGCCATCCCGAGCCCCGAGAAGCCGGCGCCGATGATCGCGACGCGCACGTGCCTCGTCGTCATCGGCGCTCCCAGCTCGGCGGTCTCACGACATCATGGCCTCGCCGTCGAGGTAGCGCCAGAGCCCGCGTTCGCGCTCGAAGCGGCTGCGCTCGTGCATCACTCCGGCCAGGCCGCCCCCGTCGCGGTACGACGCCCGGAACTCGACCACGCCGGTGTCGTCGCCCGGCCCGCCCGCCATGGTGTCGACGACCTGCAGCTTGCGCCACACCGTGCCGTCATCGATCTCGAGCTTCGCCGGCCTGGTCGACGGATGCCAGCTCGACAGCAGGTAGGCGTCCAACCCCGCCTTCGTCGAACGCAGGGCGAACGCGCTGAACCGCGAGCGCATCAGGGCCTCGGCGGTCTCGGCCGCGGCTCCGAGGTGCAGCGGCTCGCAGCATCCCGAATAGTCGAGGCCCGAGCCGCACGGGCAGAGCATTACTTCTTCGAGCGCTTTTCGCGCACCCGCATGTTGACGACGATCGGCGTGCCCTCGAAGCCGTAGACCTCGCGCAGCCGGCGGGTGATGAAGCGGCGGTACTGCGGGTCGAGGAATCCGGTGGTGAAGAGCACGAAGGTCGGCGGCCGGGTCGAGGCCTGCGTACCGAACAGGATGCGCGGCTGCTTGCCTCCGCGCACCGGGTGCGGGTGCTCGGCCGTCAGTTCGGCCAGCAGCGCGTTGAACTTGCCGGTCGGGATGCGCGTGTCCCAGCTGTCGAGTGCGACCTCGAGCGCCGGAACCAGCTTCTCGAGGTGGCGGCCGGTGCGCGCCGAGATGTTGACCCGCGGAGCCCAGCTCACGTGCGCCAGATCCTGCTCGATCTCGCGCTCGAGGTAACGGCGGCGATCGGCGTTCTCGGCCTCCTGCGTGTCGAGCAGGTCCCACTTGTTGTAGGCGAGCACGAGCGCGCGGCCCGACTCGAGCACCAGGTCGATGATGCGAACGTCCTGCTCGCTGACCGGCTCGCTCACGTCGAGCAGCACGACGGCGACCTCGGCCTTCTCGAGCGCGGCGCTGGTGCGCAGGCTCGCGTAGAAGTCCGCGCCCTGCTGCAGGTGCACGCGGCGCCGGATGCCGGCCGTGTCGACGAAGCGCCACAGCTTGCCGCTGATCTCGACCAGCTCGTCGACCGGATCGCGCGTGGTGCCGGCCATCTCGTTGACCACCACGCGCTCCTCACCCGCGGCCTTGTTGAGCAGACTCGACTTGCCCACGTTCGGGCGGCCGAGCAGGGCGACGCGGCGCGGACCGCCGACCTCCTCCTTGGCGACCGACGAGACCTCGGGCAGCACCTTCATGACGTGGTCGAGCAGGTCGGCGACGCCGCGGCCGTGCACGGCGCTGACCGGCCGCGGCTCGCCGAGCCCGAGGCTCCAGAGCTCAGCCGCCTGCGGGTCGCGGATCGCGTCATCGGCCTTGTTGGCCACCAAGATGACCGGGCGCTTGCTCGCGCGCAGCATCCGCACGACGTGCTCATCGGTGGCGGTGGCGCCGACGTTGATGTCGACGACGAACAGGACGGCATCCGCCAGGTCGACGGCCACCTCGGCCTGGGCGGCGACCGAGGCGTTGATGCCCTTGGCGTCGGGCTCCCAGCCACCGGTGTCGACGACGGTGAACCGGCGACCCAACCACTCGGCTTTGTACGAGACGCGGTCGCGGGTGACGCCGGGCGTGTCTTCGACGACGGCCTCGCGGCGGCCGATGATGCGGTTGACCAGCGCCGACTTGCCCACGTTCGGTCGGCCGACGATCGCCAGCACCGGCAGGGCGGGCAGGTAGTAGATGCCGTCGATGCCCTCTTCAGAGGCCTCGAGGATCTCGAGGTCCTCCTCGTCGAGGTCGTAGTCGGCCAGACCCGACCTCAGCGAACTCGCCCGGGCCTCGGCCACGTCGTCGTCGAGGCCGGCGAGGCGCTCGAGGAGCGCGCCATCCAGCTCGCCGAATTCGGCCGCCACCTCGTCGTCGGGGGCGAGATTCGCGCCCTCGAGCTCAGGGTCGTCGATCGGCACTGCTCCGTCGATCGGCTCGCGGTCGTCGGTCATGAGTGGGTCTCTTTCAGTGCGGGGAGGTCGTGGTGCGCACCAGATCGACGACGGCCTGAACGGTCTGCCCGAAATCAAGTTCGGTCGAATCGATCGTCGTCACCCCGGGCGCCGCGGTCAAGAAGTCGACCACCTGGGCGTCCCGGCGGTCCCGCTCGCGCAACTGCGAGGCCGTGGAGGCGGCGTCCGGCGCCAATTCGGCCGAACGCCTGGCAATCCTAACCGCTTCGTCGGCGGTGAGCAGGATGCGCACCTGGGCATCCGGCGCGACGACCGTGGTGATGTCGCGGCCCTCGACCACGATTCCGTGCCGCCCCGCGGCCGTGATGAGCCGCCGGAACACGTCGGTCAGGGCGGCGCGCACCTCCGGAATGCGCGCGATGTCGCTCACCACGGCACTGATGCGGGGCTCGCGGATCGCGTCGGTGACGTCGGCGTCACCCACGTGCACGACGGTTCCGGCACGCACGACCTCGGTCGTGTAGTGGAAGGTCGGGAGCAGGTCGAGTACCGCCCGGGTATCAGTCGGATCGATTCCGCGCTCCAGCACGAGCCAGGTCAGCGCGCGGTAGGCCGCTCCCGTGTCGAGGAACGCGTAGTCGAGGGCGACGGCCGCCGCCTTGCTGACGCTCGACTTGCCACTGCCCGCCGGGCCGTCGATGGCGACGACGACGGGAGCGGTCAGGTGGCCGGCTGCGGCGTTCATCGTTCTCCCTCGGCCAAGGTCCACCCGCGGTATTCGAGCGCCGCCGCTAACCGGTGCGCCGCCTCGGGCAGCACGTTGATCTCGGCGAACCCGACCTGCGCGCCCGGCGAGTGCTCGAGCCGGAAGTCTTCGAGGTTGACGCCCTCTTCGCCGATCTCGGTGAGCAGGCGGGCGAGCTGCCCGGGCCGGTCGTCGATCTTGACGATCAGGGCCGCATAGCGGTCGTCCCGGCCGTGCTTGCCGGGGATCCGCGCGACGCCCTGGTTGCCGGCCGCCAGCGTCTCGGCGATGCGGCGGGGCGATCCGGATGCCGCGGGCTCGTCGAGGGCGCCGATCACCGCATCCAACTCGTCCCGGTAGTCGCGCAGCACGCGGGCCACCGGTGCCGCGTTGGCTCCCAGGATCTGCACCCACAGCTCGGGGTTGCTGCCCGCGATGCGGGTCGTGTCGCGCAGCCCCTGGCCGGCCAGAGCGACCTCGGCCGCCGTCGCGCCGCGCAGTCGGGCGGCGAGCAGCGATGCCACCAGTTGCGGCACGTGCGAGACCAGGGCGACGCCCTCGTCGTGCTCCTCGGGCGTCATGCGCACCGGGGTCGCGCCGAGTTCGAGCGCGAGATCTTCGAGCACGCGGTACTGCGCGGACGCCGTCGCGTCGTGCGGCGTGATCACCCACGGCCGCCCGAGAAAGAGGTCGGCGCGAGCCGAGAGGGCTCCCCCGCGCTCGCGACCGGCCATCGGATGCGAGCCGAGGTAGCGGGCGATGTCGGCCCCGGCATCCCGCAGCGCGCTCAGGATGCCCGACTTGACGCTCGCGACATCGGTCACCAGGGCGGTCGGATGGGCCGCGAGTTCGGCTTCGACGACGTCGGCGACGTGGTCGGGCGGCACGGCCACGACCACGAGCGCGGGCGCGTCGTCGCCGTTCTCCGCCGCCCGACCCGCCCCGTAATCGACGGCCAGCCGCAGATTGCTGCGCGAGGTGTCGGCGAGCGCGACCTCGATGCCGCGCTCGCGCAGCGCCAGGCCGATGCTGGCTCCGAGCAGTCCGGCGCCGACGATGCGCACGGGGCCGGCGATGCGGCCGGTGACGTCGCTCTCGCTGCTCACTCGACACCCTCCCTGCTCACTCGCGGATCGCCCGCTGGGCGCTCCGCACGCGACAGGGTGAGCAGCATCCCGAGCTCGTCCCGCGTCAGATCGCGCGCGCGGCCCACGCCGAGCGTACCGAGGTGGAGAGGTCCGAACTGCCGCCGCACCAGCTCGAGCACCGGGTGACCGACGGCGTCGAGCATGCGCCGCACGATCCGGTTGCGCCCGGAGTGCAGAGTCACCTCGACGATGCTCCTGCCGCGCGACGGCTCGCCGATCAGCCGTGCGCGGTCTGCCGCGATCGGGCCGTCGTCCAACTCGATGCCCGCCTCGAGCGTGCGCAGCACGTTCGGGAAGACGACGCCCTCGACGGTCGCGATGTAGGTCTTCGTGACCCCGAAGGAGGGATGCGCGAGCACGTGCGCGAGTTCGCCGTCGTTGGTCAGCAGCAGCAGCCCGCTGGTGCCGGAATCGAGCCGCCCGACGTTGAACAGCCGCTCGGGATACTCGGCGGTGAACTCGCGCAGATCGCGACGGCCCTTCTCGTCGGCCATCGTGCTGACCACGCCGGTCGGCTTGTTGAGCATCACATAGCGCTTGTCGGGATCGAGCTGCACCGCGCTGCCGTCGACCGCGACCTTGTCGACCAGGGGGTCGACGCGCGAGCCGAGCTCGGTGACGACCGTGCCGTTCACCGTCACTCTGCCGGCGGTGATCAGCTGCTCGCTGACGCGGCGCGACGCGACGCCGGCCGCGGCGAGCACCTTCTGCAGGCGCTCGCCCTCGTGCGAGAGCTCGGTCACGTCGTCACCCGCGTTCGCGGCTGCTGAAGACGTCATCGAAGCCCTCAGCGCCGTCTTCGAGCAGCGGCGAGATGAGCGGCAGCTCGTCGAGCGAGTTGATGCCGAGCTGGGTGAGCAGCAGGTCGGTCGTGGCGTAGTGGATGGCGCCAGTCTCGCCGTCGGTGAAGGCCTCGGTGATCAGCCCGCGGCCGAGCAGGGTGCGCACCACGGAGTCCACGTTGACCGCGCGGATCGACGCGATCGAGCCGCGACTGATCGGCTGCTTGTACGCGATGACGGCCAGCGTCTCGAGCGCCGCCTGCGACAGCTTGCTGGGATTCTGCGTGAGCACGAAGTCGCGCACCAGCTCGTCGTAGGCGGCGCGGACATACAGCCGCCAGCCGCCGCCCACCTCGCGCAGCTCGAACCCTCGGCGCGGCCCGCCCGACTCCCCGTCGTAGTCGGCGACCAGCCGCTCGATGCTCTGCCGGACCGCGGGCACCGGCACATTCAATGCCGTGGCCAGGGACACCAGAGACTGGGGCTCATCGGCGACTACGAGGATCGCCTCGAGGCTGCGCTCGATGTCGTGAGGTGATCGAGTTGCCGGCTCCGCCGGCGTCTCGAGATCCTGCTCAGCTGTCATAGTCAGCCCCCAACGTCGCCAGTTGCTCCTCGTTCCAGTGCTGTGCCGTCCAGCGCAGCGTCAACTCCCCCAGCGGCTCGAGCTGCTCGAACGAGATCGCCGCGTGCCGATAGAGCTCGAGCACGGCCAGAAAGCGGGCGATCACCATGCCTTTGGCGTCTGCTCCCGCGATCAGCTGCCGAAAGCTCACCGGCCCGCCCTGCCGCAGCAGCGCCACCACGTGGGCGGCCTGCTCCCGGATGCTGACCAGCGGCGCGTGCAGATGGTCCAGCCCGACGACGGGGATCTCGCGCGGCGCGAACGCCAGGGCCGCCAGCGCCGCGAAGTCGTCGACGCTGAGCGTCCAGACCAACTCGGGCGTCTGCTGCCGGAATTTCTCCTCCAGCCGAACCGAGCGCACATGTCGGGTCGACTCCGCCTCCAACCCCTGGGCGAACCAGGCAGCGGCCTCCTTGAAGGCCCGGTACTGCAGCAGTCGCGCGAAGAGCAGGTCGCGCGCTTCGAGCAGTGCGACGTCTTCGGCATCCACCAGTTCGCCCTGAGGGAGCAGCCCCGCGACCTTCAGGTCGAGCAGGGTCGCCGCGACCACCAGGAACTCGCTGGCCTGATCGAGCTCCCGCTCGGAATCGAGGCCGTGCAGATACGAGATGAACTCGTCGGTCACCTTGCTCAGCGAGACCTCGGTGATATCGAGCTCGTGCTTGGCGATCAGCGAGAGAAGCAGGTCGAACGGCCCGTTGAAGTTGCTCAGCGACAGCGAGAAGACCGCGGGCTCGGCAACCGCCTCCCCAATCGGCACCGGGGCGTTCGCTACCTCCAGGCCGCCCGCCACGCTAGGCGACGGCGCCACGGGCGATCAACTCTCGCGCCACCTGGCGATAGGCCTCGGCGGCGGCGTGGTCGGGCGCGAAGGTGTTCAGGGGCGCTCCGGCGACCGACGCATCCGGGAACTTCACCGTGCGGCCGATCACCGTCTCGAGCACGCTGTCGCCGAAGGCCTCGACGACCCGTTCGAGCACCTCGCGCGAGTGCAGGGTCCGGGAGTCGTACATGGTCGCCAGGATGCCGTCGAGCTGGATCGCCGGATTCAGCCGGTCGCGCACCTTCTCGACCGTCTCGACCAGCAGGGCGACTCCGCGCAGCGCGAAGTACTCGCACTCCAGCGGGATCAGCACGCCGTGCGCCGCGGTCAGCGCGTTGACGGTCAGCAGACCGAGCGAGGGCTGGCAGTCGATCAGGATCACGTCGTAGCGGTCGGCGACCTGCCGCAGCACCCGCGCCAGGATCTGCTCGCGGGCCACCTCGTTCACCAGGTGCACCTCGGCCGCCGAGAGATCGATGTTGGCCGGGATCACGTCGAGATTCTCAGAAGCCGTGTGCACGATCGCGCTCGACACGTCTTTCACCGTGCCCAGCAGCAGGTCATAGATGGTGACCGCGTCGTGGGTCGGAACACCCAGACCCGCACTCAGCGCGCCTTGCGGGTCGAAGTCGATCACGAGGGTGCGACGGCCGTACTCGGCGAACGACGCCCCGAGGTTGATCGCGGTGGTCGTCTTGCCGACGCCGCCCTTCTGATTGCAGAGGGCGATGATGCGCGCCGGGCCGTGCGACTTGATCTTGGCCGGCACCGGGAAGACGGTCAGCGGGCGGCCGGTCGGGCCGAGAACCGGAGTCTCCATCCCCTCCAGCTCGGTGACATCCTCGGGCTGCGCCGTCATGCGTCGAGTCTACGGCGGGGGTTTGAGAGGCCCCGGCGGCGCGCTTGAAGCAGAGGTTGAGGGTTGTCGGCGCTTGGTCGATCAGCGCGCGCGCGGGTGCGCGGTGGCATACACGTCGCGCAGCGCATCCGCGGTCACCCGCGTGTAGATCTGCGTGGTGGCCACGCTGGCGTGGCCGAGCAGCTCCTGAACCACCCGCACGTCGGCGCCGCCCTGCAGCAGGTGGGTCGCGAACGAGTGCCGCATGCTGTGCGGCGACAGTTCCTGGTGCAGTCCCGCCCGCTCGCCCGCCGCCCGGATCACGAGCCACGCGCTCTGGCGCGACAGTCGGGCCCCGTGCATCCCGAGGAAGAGCGCAGGAGTCGACCTGCCGCGCGCCGACAGCACGGGACGCGCGCGAACCAGGTAGGCATCCAAAGCGGCCCGCGCGTAGCTGCCCACCGGCACCATGCGCTGCTTGTTGCCCTTGCCGAACAGGCGCACCACCTCGGCGGTCCCCTCGTCGCCGATCAGGTCGTCGACGTTGAGGTTCACGGCCTCCGAGACGCGCGCGCCGGTCGCATAGAGCAGCTCGAGCAGGGCCTTGTCGCGCACGCGATCGAGTTCGTCGCCGTCAGTCGCGGCCAGGAGGGCTTCGACCTGCTCGACCGTCAGCGCCTTCGGCAAGCGCATCGGCAGCTTCGGCGGGCTGACCTCGGCGGCGGGGTCGGCCTCGAGCACCCCCTCATCGACCAGGAAACGCGTGAACCCGCGCACCGACGACAAGGCGCGGGCCACCGACGAGGCGGCGAGGGGATGCGGCCGCTCCCGCAGCCCGCGGGCGAAGGCCGTGACAGCGTCGGTCGTCAGTCCGTCTGCCGACGCGACCCCGTGCTCGTCGAGGAACGTCAGAAAACCCTCGAGGTCCCGCCGGTACGCGGCCACCGTGTTCGGCGACCGTCCGCGCTCGATCCCGACGTGGCGCAGATAGCGCTCGAATTGCGCACGAAGTTGCTGGTCAGCGCCGCTGAGCATGAGCCGCCAGCACGGCGATGATCAGGATCGAGTTGCTCAGCCGCCCCTCGAGCACCGCATCTGCGGCCTCGTCGAGAGGCACCCAGCGCAACACGATCTCGGCCTCCTCCTCGCTGCGCGCGAAGGGGCGGGTGGGCAGAAGTCCCCGCGCCTCGAAGACCCGCAGGGTCTCGTTGCTGCCGCCCGGCGAGGTGTGGAAGGTGATCAGCTCCGACCAGTGCGCGGCCATGAGATCGGCCTCTTCGGCGAGCTCGCGGCGAGCGGTGTCGAGAGGCGGCTCGCCCTCGACATCGAGCAGGCCCGCGGGCAGCTCCCAGTCGCGCAGTCCGATGGGATGGCGGTACTGGTTGATCAGCAGCACCCGGTCCTGATCGTCGATCGCGAGCACGGCCACGGCCCCCGGGTGATCCACGTACTCCCGGACGATGCGGCCTCCGCCGAGCACGAACTCGTCGCGACGGACGCTCCACACCCGTCCGTCGTAGGCGAGCTCGCTGGAGGTGACAGGCGCCGGGTCGCGCAGATCGCGGATCGGGCCCTGAGCGAGAACCAGCAGGTCGTCGGCGTCGGTCACGGTCATACCTCCGCGGGCTCGGCAACCGCGGCCTCGGCCTCGGCTTCGAGGCGCGGCGCGCGCGGGGCCGAATCGGACTCGTCGCTCGACTCCGGCAGCGGTCCCGGCTCCGCCACCTCGAACAGCCGAGAGGCGCGGTTGCGCTCGAGCGCGGCGGCGATCAGCCCGCGGAACAGCGGATGCGCCCGGTTCGGCCGCGATCTCAGCTCGGGGTGCGCCTGCGTGCCCACGTAGAACGGGTGCACCTCGCGCGGCAGCTCGACGTATTCGACCAGCGAGCGGTCGGGCGAGACCCCCGAGAAGACCATGCCCGCCTCTGAAATCCGGTCGCGGTAGTGGTTGTTGACCTCGTAGCGGTGACGGTGGCGTTCGGATGCCGTGGTCGCCCCGTACAGCTCGCTGACGATCGACCCCGGCGCGAGCTCCGCCTCGTAGAGCCCGAGCCGCATCGTGCCCCCCATGTCGCCGTGGTCGATGATGTCGACCTGCTCGGCCATGGTCGCGATGACCGGGAACTCGGTGTCGGGGTCGAACTCCGAACTCGACGCGCCATCCAGGTCGGCGACATCGCGGGAGTACTCGATCACCATGCACTGCAGGCCGAGGCACAGGCCCAACGCCGGGATGCGGTTCTCGCGGGCGAACCGCAGCGCGCCGAGTTTGCCCTCGATGCCGCGCACGCCGAATCCGCCGGGCACGCAGATCCCGTCGACGTCGGCGAGCTGCTTCGCGGCACCCTCGGGCGTCTCGCACTCGTCAGACGGCACCCATCGGATCTTGACCTTGGCCTCGGCCGCGAACCCGCCCGCCTTCAGCGCCTCGGTCACCGAGAGGTAGGCATCCGGCAGGTCGATGTACTTGCCCACCAGCGCGATCGTGACCTCGTGCTTGGGCTCGTGCACGGCGGTCAGCAGTCGGTGCCAGCCGTCCCACTCGACCTCGTGCGCGTGCCCGAGGCCCAGCTGCTCGATGATGTAGGCGTCCAGGCCCTGCTCGTTGAGCATGCCCGGGATGTCGTAGATGCTCGCGACGTCGACCGCGTTCACGACGGCGCGCTCGTCGACGTCGCACATCAGGGCGATCTTGCGCTTGTTGCTCTCGGAGACCGGGCGGTCGCTGCGCAGCACGAGCGCATCCGGCTGGATGCCGATGGATCGCAGGGCCGCAACCGAGTGCTGCGTGGGCTTGGTCTTCTGCTCGCCCGAGGCGCCCATGTAGGGCACCAGCGAGACGTGCACGAAGAAGACGTTGTGGCGGCCGAGCTCATGCCGCACCTGGCGCGCCGATTCGATGAACGGCTGGGATTCGATGTCGCCGACCGTGCCGCCGATCTCGGTGATGATGACGTCGGGAACAGGCGAGCCGTCGGCCGGGGGCTGCGCCTGCAACCGCATCCGCCGCTTGATCTCGTCGGTGATGTGCGGGATGACCTGCACGGTGTCGCCCAGGTATTCGCCGCGGCGCTCGCGCTGGATCACCCGCGAATAGATCTGCCCCGTCGTGACGTTGGCGGCCTGGTCGAGATTGATGTCGAGAAAGCGCTCGTAGTGGCCGATGTCGAGGTCCGTCTCGGCGCCATCGTCGGTGACGAAGACCTCACCGTGCTGAAACGGGTTCATCGTGCCCGGGTCGACATTGAGGTAGGGGTCGAGCTTCTGCATGACGACGCGGAGCCCGCGGGCGGTGAGAAGGTTGCCCAAGCTCGCGGCGGTGAGGCCTTTTCCGAGGGACGACACGACGCCCCCGGTGACGAAGATGTGCTTGGTTACGACTGCCGCAGGATTGACCACCACGGGGTTTCAGCATATCTCACGATGAGTCGGGGTCGCTGGGACACGCTCAGCTCGTCGTGGTCGGAACGGAATCCGGCGGCGCACTCCGAGCGGCAGCCGACCGGATGCGTCGGCAAACGACCACGAGCAGGACCACTGCGCCTCCTTGGGCGACGATGACCAGGGCCGCCAGCACGGGAACGTCGGTGTAGAGCGCGCCGGCGACGGCGGCACCGGCGAACGCCGCGACCCCCTGGAACACCGCGAACCAGCCGTATGCCGTTCCGCGCTGGGCAGAAGGGATCAGATCGGCCACCAACGCCTTGATCGTCGAATCCTGGAGGCCGGTAGCCGCTCCCCACAGGACCACGCCGACGATCACGAGGCCGGTACTGCCCGCGAGGGCCAGCGAGGGGACGAACGCCGTCAGCACGGGCACGACGAAGAGCACGGCAGACGCCGAGCGGTCGTACGCCCAGCCGACCACCACGGCCGCGATCGCCGCCGTCGCCATGCCGACGGCGTACACGAGGGGGATCGCGGCCAGCGGGGCGAGCCCCGCGTGATCGAGGTGGAACGAGATGAGTCCGAAGCTGATCAGCCCGAACGTGGTGAGTGCGGCGAATGCGCCGAACAACAGGAAGGTTTCGCGGGTCGCCGGCTCCATCGAGCTGAGGCCGGCGAGCAATCGCGCAGGACCTCGAGCGATGGGCCGGTCTGGCGACGTCGAGCGGCGCTCCGATTCCGGCGCGTAGATGCTGGTATCCGGAACGCGCCTGCGCAGCATGACGAGGATGACCATGGCGATCGCCGCAGGAACGATGAGCACGAGGAACGCTGGCCACAGCACTCCGGTCAGCGCTGCAACCGCCGACACGACCAGCGGGCCCGAGAATGCGCCGACCTGGTCGAGGAACTTGTGCACGCCGAAGCCCTTGCCGCGGCCGACCGCCCCCGCAGCATCGGCCAGCAGCACGGTCTTCGCCGGCGCGCGCACCGCCTTGCCGGTTCGCTCGATGAGGATGAGCGCGGCCGCCACCGCCAGGGCCGCACCCCCGAGCACGGGAGTCAGCGCGAGCAGAGGAATGCTGATGGCCGTCACGGCGTAGCCGGCCATGGTGAAGTCCCAGTACCTGCCGGTGCGGTCGACCCAGGGGCCGGTCACGAGCCGCAGCACGAGGGCGATCGCCCCGGCGCCACCGGTGACCAGTCCGACGAGCACGGCGGATGCCCCGAGTTGCCCGAGCAGGGCTCCGCCCACCGAGATCGAGCCGTCCGAGACCATGTCGATGGTGAGGCTCACCGCGCCGAGGCCGAGGACCAGCTGCCACGCCGAGAGCGGACCCCGGCGCGGCATCGTCTGCTTCTGGTTGTCGGTCATGAGCGGTCCTGAGCCTCTCAGCCCACGCGGTGGGCGTTGTCGAGCAGTTCGCGGGCGTGCGCCAGCGCCGACTCCGAGTCGGGCGATCCACTGAGCAGCCGGGCCATCTCGGCGGTGCGCTCCTCGCCGTGCACCAGCCGCACGTTGCTGGCCGTGACCGAGCCGTCGCTGCCCTTCTCGACGACCAGATGATTGGTCGAGAACGCCGCGACCTGAGCCAGGTGGGTGACGACGATGACCTGCGACGTCTGCGAGAGCCGAGCCAGCCGCCGACCGATCTCGGTCGCGCTGGCTCCGCCGACCCCGGCATCCACCTCGTCGAAGACGAAGGTCGGCACCGGGTCGGTCGCCGCCAGCACCACCTCGATCGCGAGCATGACCCGCGAGAGCTCGCCGCCCGACGCGCCGCGCGCGATCGGCCGCGGTTCGCTGCCGGCATGCGGCTGCAGCAGGATCGCGACCTGATCGCGACCGGTCAGCCCCAGTTCGCGATCGGTCACCTCGATGGTGAGCCGGGCGTCGGGCATCGCGAGCGCCGCGAGCTCGGCGGTGACCTCGGCTCCCAGCCGCTCGGCGGCCGCATGCCGCAGCGCACTCAGCTTCTCGGCGAGTTCGTCGACGCGGCGACGGTCGGCCTCGACCTCGTCGCCGAGTTCCAGGATGCGGTCGGCGTCGCTGTCGAGCTCGACCAACCGGCTGCTGCCCGACTCGAGGTAGTCGATCACCTCGTCGAGGGTGGGCCCGTACCGGCGCGCCAGCAGGTTGAGGGCCGATCGCCGCTCCTGGATGCCCTCCAGCTCGCGCCCGCCGTCCGCGTCGAGCGAGCTGAGGTAGCTCGCCAGCTGCCCCGAGATCTCGGTGAGCGCGAAGGAGGCGTTGGCCAAGGCCTCGACGATCGGCGCGAGCGCCGGATCGTGGGCCGCGACGCGATCGAGCGAGCGGCGCGCGCCGTCGACCCGGGAGAGGGCGTCGCCGGTGTCGTCCGCGAACTGGGCAGAAACCGCCTCGTGGGCCTCGACCGCGGCCAGCCGCAGGTCTTCGAGGTTCGTCAGGCGCTCGGCGCGCTCGGCGAGCTCCTCGTCTTCGCCGCGCTGCGGCGCCGCGGCCTCGATCTCGTCCATCGCGAGGCGCAGCTCCTCGGCCTCGCGGGCCCGACGGTCGCGCTCGGCGATCAGAACGTCGAGCTCGCCCTGCCGGGTCTGCCAGCGGCGGAAGATCTCTTGGTAGTCGCCGAGCACCGAGGCGAACTCGGGCCCGGCGAACCGGTCGAGCGCCTCGCGCTGCGCAGTGGCCGAGCGCAGCCGGATCTGCTCGGACTGCCCGTGCACGACGACCAGTTGCTCGCCGATCTCGTTGAGCACGCCGATGGGGGCCGCCCGTCCGCCGACGGTCGCACGGCTGCGGCCCTCGCTCGACACCGACCGACTGAGGATCAGCTGGGCGCGGCCGTTCGGAGCGACATCCAGGTCTCCCCCGGCATCTCGCACGCGGTCCGCGATCGCCCCGGACTCGTCGACCTCCCAGTGCCCCTCGACGACGGCTTGGGGCGCGCCGAGCCGCACGGCGCCCGCGTCGGCACGCTCGCCGAGCACCAGGCCGAGAGCGGTCACCACCATGGTCTTGCCCGCGCCGGTTTCACCGGTCAGGGCCGTGAATCCGGCTCCCAATGGCAGGCGCGCCTCGCCGATCACCCCGAGGTCGCGGATGAAGATCTCTTCGATCACGACCGACCCGGCTTTCGCTGCGTGCGCGGCTTCTGCCCCGAGCGCAGCTCTCCGCGCCAGCCGGCAACCGGCAGCGAGAACTTGTTGACGAGCCGGTCCGAGAACGGGCTCATGCTCAAGCGGGCCAGGCGCACCGGATCGGGCGAGCGGCGCACCACGACCCGGGCTCCTGCCGGCAGGTCGAAGGTCCGGCGGCCGTCGCACCAAACCACGCCCGTTCCGACGGAACGTTCGAGCAACTCGACCGCCAGCGCGGACTCCGGCCCCACGACGAGCGGGCGGGCGAACAGGGCGTGCGCCGAGAGCGGCACCATGAGCAGCGCCTCGACCGTCGGCCAGACGATCGGTCCGCCTGCGGAGAACGAGTACGCGGTCGATCCGGTCGGCGTCGACATGACGACCCCGTCGCAGCCGAAGGTCGACAGCGGGCGACCCTCCACCTCGATGGCCACCTCGATCGAACGCTCGCGGCTCGCCTTCTCGACCGAGGCGTCGTTGAGCGCCCAGCTCTCCCAGATGACCTCGCCCTGATGCTTGACGCGCACCGAGAGGGTCATGCGCTCTTCGACCTGATAGTCGCGCGCCAGCGCGCGGGTGACCGCATCGGCGAGGTCGTCGCGCTCGGCCTCGGCGAGAAAGCCGACGTGACCGAGGTTGACGCCGAGCAGAGGGGCCGTCGACGAGCGGGCCAACTCCGCGGCACGCAGGATGGTGCCGTCGCCCCCGAGCACGATCACGAGCTCGAGCTCGGTGGTCGCGACATCCACGCCCAGCAGGTGCAAGGGCTCGAGATCGGGGGCGGCTTCGAGCAGGCCGCCGCGCTCGTCCTCCGAGACGACAGGAACCAGACCGGCCTCGATCAACTGGCGACACACCTGAACGCCGGCGCGCAACGATTCCTCGCGCCCGGTATGGGCGACGACGAGCAGGTGACGCGCCGGGGTCTCGGCCATGCGCGGTTCCTTCCGTCGAGGCGTGCGGGCGGTCAGAGCAGTGCAGCGACCGCCCCTGACCATTCTGTCGGATTGCCTCCGACGGCGCGGCTCAGCCAGACCAGGTACTCCTGATTTCCATTGCTTCCCAGCAGTGGGGAGGAGATGAGGCCCGCGGTGGGAAGCCCCAGGTCCCACGCCGCCCACAGAACGGCCGACGCGGCATCCTGACGGCGCGCCCGGTCGCGCACCAAGCCCTCGCGGATGCCCTGCCGGCCGACCTCGAACTGCGGCTTGATCAGCAGCACGTAGTCGGCGTCGAGTCCGACCGTCTCGACGAGCGCCGGCAGGATCGTGGCCAACGAGATGAACGACACATCGGCAACGACGACCTCGGGCCGCTCGCCGATCCGGGATCGCTCGGCGAGTTCGCCCGCGGTGAGCGATCGCGCGTTGACCCCCTCGACGTTCACCACCCGCGGGTCCTCGCGCACCCGCGCAGCCAGCTGGCCATGCCCCACGTCCAGGGCGATCACCTGCCGGGCGCCGCGTTCGAGCAGCACCTGGGTGAATCCGCCGGTCGACGCGCCGACATCGAGGGCGAGCCTGGCCTCGACGATCACGCCGAACGAGTCGAGGGCCGCCGCGAGCTTGTGGGCCGATCGGCTGACGTACCCGTCGTCGCCGATCAGGCCGAGGTCGGCATCCGGTGAAATGCGCAGCGACGCCTTCAGAGCCTGCTTGCCATCCACCGTGACACGGCCGTCGGCCACCGCCTCGACCGCGAGGGCGCGGGAGCGGGCCAGACCGCGCCGCACCAGCTCGGCGTCGAGCCGGGCGAGACCATCGCCGCTGAGGCTGTCCGCCGCGCCCCCCGCATCGGCGAACTCGGAAGTGCCCCCCGCATCGGATGCCGCGTCAGGCATGCGGTCGCGCCGCGTCCCCCGCTTCGAGCTGCGCCCGCAACTCGTCGTGCAGTTGCGCGAGGGACTCCGCCCGGGTCTCGAGCGGCTGATCCTCGATCACGCGCAAGCGCGACAGCAGAGCGCTCGGCTCCTCGTCGTTCGGGACCGCCGGCGCCGCGGCATCCGCATTTCCTGCTGCCTCGTCCATCACGACTCAGAATAGAGGCCGGGGTCGACCTCGAGCGCATAGATCGGAACTCCGGTGCCCCAGATCGCCGCCGCGCCCGCGCGCAGCAAGTCGATCGACCGACTGCCCGCCCGATCGATTCCGATGCGGTTCTGATGGATGCGGACCACCGCCTCGCGCACGCCGACCAGCGTGTCGCCGCTTCGCTTCTCGGCGCGGGTCTCGGCGTGCGGATAGGGCTCGAACAGCTCGCGGAGGTCGCCGAGCAGGTAGCTCGGCCGCGACTCCTCGGGCGCCGCCAGCACCTGCTTCGCGCGGTCGATCCCGGTCATCACCAAGGCAGAGCGGATGCCCGCTCGATTCGAGCCCAGGATGTCGGTATCCAGTCGATCCCCCACGAACAAAGGGTTCGAGGCCCGAAAACGAGCCACAGCCGCGTCGAAGATGGCACGCTCGGGCTTGCCGGCCACGACGGGAAGCCTGCCGATCGCAGAATGCACGGCCGAGACCAGGGTTCCATTGCCCGGGGCGATCCCGCGCGCCTGGGGAATGGTCCAGTCGGTGTTGGTGGCGACCCAGGGCAGATCGTCGCGCCCCGGCCTCGCCTGCAGGGCGAAGGACGCTTCGGCCAGGTCGGTCCAGCCGACCTCAGGAGCGAATCCTTGGACCACCGCGGCCGGATCGCCGTCGGCCGACCGCGTCACCGAGAATCCCGCCTTGTGCAACTCGTCGACCAACCCCGCGCCGCCGACCACGAGGATCTTCGATCCCGCGGGCACCAGACCTGCGAGCAGGGCGACGGCCGCCTGGGGTGAGGTGACCACGTCCTCGGGCGCGACCGTGAGTCCCAGTTCGGTCAGGTGCGAGGCGACTGCCGCATCGGTTCTCGATGCGTTGTTGGTCAGATAGCCGACTCGGATCGTGTTCTGCGCGCGATTGATGCTCTCAACGGCATATGGCAGGGCGTCCCGACCGGTGTAGACGACACCATCCAGGTCGGCGAGCAGCAGGTCGACCCCGTCGAGCGGAGTCGATGCGGCCTCAGCGCGACGCGCCATCCTGGTCTCCCTCAGCCGAGTCGGCAGAAACTCCCTGATCAGCGCCATCCGCCTCGATGATCTCTTCGATGATCTCGACCGTGTCCTCACCCTCCGGAATCGCGGCCTGCTCGAGCGCGATCGTCGCGCGATCCGAGCGCTGCCACCACTGCTCGGCCTCGTCGTCGTGGCCCAGCTCTTCGAGGACGGTCGCGTAGGCGTCGAACAGCGCTGGACTCCACGCGAACGCCCGCTCCGGGTCGAGTTGCGGGATCTGCAGTTCGGTCAACGCGGCCTCCGGCTGCCCCAGGTCGAGTCGCGCGCCGGACATCGCGATCGCCAGTTCGACCTGAACCGGAACGTCGAGCTCGGCCCGCGGCACCGACCGGCCGAGTTCGAGCGCGCGATCGGGACGCCCGACCCCGCGTTCGCTGTCGACCATGAGCGGAAGTTGATCATTGCGTCCGGTCAATCGGCGATACGTGCGCAACTCGCGCAGTGCGAGGGCGAAGTCGCCGGTCGCGTACGCGGTGATCGCGACCGTCTCCCGCACGACGCCGATGCGTCCGGCGCGCCGACCCGCGGCGAGCGCGTGCGCGTGGGCACGAGCAGGATCGTCGTCGATCAGACGCGCGGCCATCAGCAGGTGACGCGCCACCCAGTCGGCATTCTCCTTGCTCAGCGTGCGGAGCTCACCGCGCGCGACCTTGTCGAGCTGCTTCGCCTCGACCTCATCAGGGATGGGCGGGTCGTCATGCCGCGGACGAGAGTCATCGTCGGATGCGCGCGGCGGCCGACGGTCGGCACCGGCCGGCGGCCGCCCCGACCGGCCCGGCCCGCCGGAGCGCACCGTTCCACCGGCGCGGACCGGAGCACCCGACCGGCCGGCCGAACCGGCACGTGGCGCTCCGTCACGGCGCGGAGAGGCTCCCTCGCGCGGCTTCCACTCCCGCGTCGATCCGGCGTCTCGTTTCGGACCGCCCTCGCGCGGCTTCCACTCACGCTGGGGAGCGGCACCGTCCCGCTGCCGAGCATCGCGTTTCGGAGCATCCCGACGCGGGGCTGCTCCGTCTCGGGGCTGCCACTCGCGCTTCGGCGCGGAGCCACGATCTCGGCGCGGCGCTCCGCCGCCACCGGTTCCGCCGGCGCCCGCGGAGCGGGATCCTCCCGTGCTGCGAGGACCGCTCGCACGCCGCGGTCGCTCCGTGCCCTCCGACGGATCGGTCATGTCGACTCCTGTTGAGATCGTTAACGCGAGATGGCCACCCGGCCCCGCTTTTCAGCTGGGACGGATGGCCATCTCACAAAGAAGTCCGGCGGTGTCCTACTCTCCCACAAGGTCACCCTTGCAGTACCATCGGCGCAGAAGGTCTTAGCTTCCGGGTTCGGAATGTAACCGGGCGTTTCCCCTTCGCTATGGCCGCCGAAACACTATTGATTTAGGTGTTTGGCGCACTTCGAAAGTGCGCAGCTCCCGACCGTAAATCGGGAACTACAAAGTGGACGCGAGCGCAGTGTTCTTCAACACATCTGTCTAAAAAAACATGTTGTTATCAAGTTATCGGCTTATTAGTACCGGTCAGCTCCATGGGTCTTTAGTCCCCACTTCCACATCCGGCCTATCAACCCAGTCGTCTAGCTGGGAGCCTCTCCCCCGAAGGGATGGAAATCTCATCTTGAAGCCGGCTTCCCGCTTAGATGCTTTCAGCGGTTATCCGTTCCGAACGTAGCTAATCAGCGGTGCTCCTGGCGGAACAACTGACACACCAGAGGTTCGTCCGTCCCGGTCCTCTCGTACTAGGGACAGCTCTTCTCAAATTTCCTGCGCGCGCAGCGGATAGGGACCGAACTGTCTCACGACGTTCTAAACCCAGCTCGCGTACCGCTTTAATGGGCGAACAGCCCAACCCTTGGGACCTACTCCAGCCCCAGGATGCGACGAGCCGACATCG
>DASTNC010000005.1:0-19774 GCA_035721225.1 Pseudolysinimonas sp. | reverse complement strand
GTGATCTACGCCTGCTGGGACGCGAGCGCAGTGAAGGTGCTCAACTCAAGAGGCCAAGACGTCACCCCAAAGAACCGAATCGACAGTCAGACTCTTGAAATCGTCACGACGACAGTTGGGGGCGATCTTCCTTTGGTGGTCGAAAGCGACAACTCGTGGCCCGGATCCTCATCCTGCTAGGTGTGGTTGCGGGTCTTCTGTCCGCCCCGCACTTGGGTGCAACAGACTGCACCAACCTCGATCGACTCGCGGGTCTGTGCTCCGTCGACGCATCCGTCGGCGCCGACGATGTCACCCTCACGGGCACTGCGACCTCGCCGGGCTCGGGCGGTGCCGGGGCATCCCAGAGCTCCGGCCACAGTTCCACCCCGCCCGCTGAGGTCTGCCGGATCGTCGTCGAGACTCGGTGTCTGGCGCGGAAGCCGCGCCCGCATCCGTCCTCCCCACCCGCGCAACCGGTCACCATTCGGGACATCGCATCCTTCCGCCCAGCGCCCGGAGTGCAGCGCATGGAACCGAACGGCTGGGTTGTGCCGGGGCTCGACGCCAACTTCTACTCGGTCGTCGATCAGCAGCTCGTGAACGGCACCCTGCTCGGACAGCCGGCGACCGTCCGGTTCACGCCTGTCCGCTGGCACTGGAACTACGGCGACGGGTCAGCCGCCGTCCGCTCCACGAAAGGGGCGACCTGGGCGGCGCAGGGGCTCCGCGACTTCGACCGCACCGCGACCAGTCACGTGTACGAGACCGAGGGCGAGTACGTCATCCACCTCAGCATCGACTTCCGCGCCGAGTACCGGTTCGGCGCAGCCGGGTTCACGCCGATCGCGGGCACGATCAACCTGCCGGCCAACGATCTTCGCGTGACCGTGACAGGCGCCAAGACGGTGCTCGTCGACCACGATTGCGTTGCGAATCCTGGCGGGCCCGGATGCTAGGTCGGCGTTCGGGAGAAGGGCAGTAGGCTCCCAGCGCCGGTAAATGCAACGTTCAGGTTTGAGCGGGATGCTGGCAGCGCTGAAAGGAGCATCCCGAACATGCCCGATTCACCCCAGATTCCCTCAGAGGCCCAGATCCCCTCAGAGGCCCAGCCGCCCGTCGACCAGGCCACGACGCAGCAGCCGACTGCGCAGCAGCCGACGGCCGCCCAGCCGACCGCGGCGCAGCCCACCGTCGCCCAGCCGGCGACGGCGTCCATGGGATCGGGCGCCTCATTCACGTCAGACGCGCCCGCCAAGCAGCGGCCCGTCGGCCTCCTGGTCGGCGCTCTCGTCGTCGGAGCGGTGCTCGGCGGGGCATCCGGGGCCGGGGTCGCGGCCTGGGCTGTGAGCGCCAACAACAGCTCGCACAGCGGCGTCACCGCCGGTCCGCAGACCGTGACCATCAACAACAAGGATGACGTCAACAGCACGACGGCCGTCGCCGCGAAGGCCGGCCCGTCGGTCGTCACCATCAACGTGACCGACGGCAACCAGGGTGGCACCGGATCAGGAGTCGTCCTCACCAGTGACGGCTACATCCTGACCAACACGCACGTCGTCACTCTCGACGGGGCATCCGCGACCGGCACGATCGAGGTGACGACCTACGACGGCAAGCTCTACACCGCGAAGGTGGTCGGCACCGACCCGGTCGTCGACCTCGCCGTGATCAAGCTCGAGAACGCCAGTGGACTGCAGCCGATCCAGTTCGGCGACTCGTCGAAGATCAACGTGGGCGACAAGGTCGTCGCGATCGGCGCCCCGCTCGCCCTGCCGAACACGGTCACCGACGGCATCGTCAGCGCGGTGGACCGCAGCATCCAGATCGCTTCCTCGGCCGTGCCCGACAGCAGCGGCTCGGGCGGCAGCTCCACGCCGGGCGATGGATCGAGCCCGTTCAACTTCTGGAACTTCGGCGGGGGCAGTGGCGGCAGCGGCTCGGGCAGCGGCTCGAGTTCGGGTCAGACCGCCGAAATCTCGTTGCCGGTCATCCAGACCGATGCCGCGATCAACCCCGGCAACTCCGGCGGCGCGCTGCTCGACAGCACCGGCAAGCTGATCGGCATCAACGTGGCCATCGCGAGCACCGGAAGCTCGAACGGCTCGGCGCAGTCCGGATCGATCGGAGTCGGGTTCGCCATCCCGTCGGATCTCGCCCAGCGCATCAGCCAGGAGATCATCAAGACGGGCAGCGGCAGCCACGGTCTGCTCGGCGCCTCGGTCACCACGGCGACCAGCGACAAGAGCTCGGTCGTCGGCGCCCTGATCGTCGACGTCACCTCGGGAGGCGGGGCCGACAAGGCCGGCCTCAAGAAGGGCGATGTCGTCACCTCGTTCAACGGACGACCGATCACCGACAGCACCGACCTCACGGCCCAGGTGCGCACGCTCGCTCCCGGCAGCTCGGCCAAGCTGGTCTACGTGCGCGGCAACGACTCGAACACGGTCACGGTGACGCTCGGCACGCTCAAGCTGTGACGCGGGGGCCGCGATCCGGCCGCTGATAGGCTCGTGCGACCATGGCTGAGCCTCGCACCGGCGTCTCGTACGTCATGCCCGTGCTGAACGAGGCGGGCTACGTCGAGTCGGCGATCCGGAGCGTGCTCGAGCAGGACTACAGCGGTCCGGTCGAGGTCGTGCTGGCCCTCGGGCCCTCGCACGACGGCACGCGCGAGATCGTCGAGCGCTTGGCGGCGGCGGATGCCCGCATCCGCTTGGTCGAGAACCCCGGCATGGACATCCCCATCGGACTCAATCTCGCGATCAAGGCCGCCAGGTACCCCGACATCATCCGCGTCGATGCGCACACCGAGCTCGCCCCCGGCTACACCACCCGCGGGATCGACGATCTCGAGCGCACCGGCGCGGCCAGTGTCGGCGGCATCATGGTCGCCACCGGGGAGCCCGGGTTTCAGGCCGCGGTCGCCCGGGCGTACAACAGCCGCTTCGGGCTCGGCGGTGGCGCCTACCACGGCAGCGCGGCGGTGGCCGGACCGGCCGAGTCCGCGTACCTGGGGGTGATGCGCGCCGACGCGCTCGCCGAGGTCGGATATTTCGACGAGACCCTGCGCCGCGGCGAGGACTGGGAGCTCAACTACCGCTTCCGCCAGGCGGGCAGGGTCGTCTGGCTCGACCCCGAGCTTCGGGTGAAGTACTGGCCGCGCAGCACCCCGGCCAAGCTGGCGCGGCAGTTCTTCGCGACCGGTGTCTGGCGCGCAGAGCTGGTGCGACGGCTCGGGTCCCGCAATCCGCTGCGGTTCTTCGCGCCACCGCTTCTGGTGATCGCGACGCTGCTGTCGGTGGTCGCGATCCCGCTGCACGCGACGGGCGTGCTACACGGCATCCTGGGTTGGATCGTCGCGCTCGTCTACCTCGGGCCGGTGCTCTACGCGGTGCTGCTGGTCGTCGCGGCGGTGACCAGCGCCGGCTCATTCGCCGACCGGATGCGGTTCATGGCGGTGATCGCCATCATGCACTTCAGCTGGGGAACCGGATTTCTGCGCGGCTTCATCCGCGGCGCCGGCGATGCCGTCGACACCTCGCGCACCGAGAGCTGAACGCGACCCGGGAGTCGGGTCAGCTGAGCCAGCGCTCCGAGATGAGCCGCTGCACGACCCGGGCGCCTGCCGAGCCGTCGTCGAGGGGCGTGAACCGCGCGCGCCAGGCGGCGCGCTGCTCGGCGAAGGCGGGAGCCGCGGCATCCGCCCCCCGGATCGCGGCCAGCAGCTCGTCACGGGTCTGCACCACCGGCCCGGGAGCCTCGGCCAGCAGGTCGAAGTAGAAGCCGCGCAGATCGGTGCTGTAATGCGCCAGGTCGGGCGTGAAGAAGACCAGCGGCTTGTCGGTGCCGACCACGTCGAACATCGCCGAGGAGTAGTCGGTGACGAACACGTCGGCCACCTGCAGAAGGTCGGCCATGTTCGGGTAGCTCGTGACGTCGATCAGGCGGTCGGCCTCGAGGTCCTGGCCGTAGCGCAGGGTTCGCGAATGCCCGCGCACCAGCAGCACGTGGTCGTGGCCCAGTTCGCCGGCGAAGCTCGCCAGGTCGACGTAGTCCACCATCTCGGTGCGGTCGTCGCGCCAGGTCGGGGCGTAGAGCACCGCGCGCGCACCGGGCGCAAGCCCGAGCGAGGCGCGCACGGCGGGGATGCGCGAGGCATCCGCGAAGACGTCGTTGCGCGGATAGCCCAGCTGCCAGATCGGCTCGCGCATGTCGTATGCCGAGCGGAAGATCTCGGCGCTGTACGGGTTCTGCGCCAGCAGTGCATCCCAGCGCGCGCGCTCGCGCTTCACCGCGATGCAGGTGCGCAGGCCGGGATCGCGATCCAGCGCCAGTCGCTTGAGCATGGTGCCGTGCCAGGTCTGCAGCACGTGCTGGTGCCGGCGCCGCCGGTACCGCTTGCGCAGCCAGTCGTTGACCACGAGCACCCGCGCGGCACCGCGCGCGTGCCACCACTCGCGGCTGCCCTCGATGATCCGCACCGCGCCGTCGGGCACCGCGACCGAGCCGTCGACGACGCTCCAGTAGCGCGTGGTCTCGGGCCGGGATGCCGCGAGGGCGCGGTCGATTCCGAGCGGATTGTCCGAGCTCGACTGGCCGTAGAAGCTCTCGAAGAAGACGGCATCCTCGGGGGCGGGGCGCGACCGCCGGTACGCGCGCTCGAGCCGCCTCTGGGCGCCCGGACCGCGTTCGTCATCGGCGAGGGGCGGCGCCACGCGCAGCACGAGCCCGCCGGCGGTCGCCAGCACCCGGGCCTGGAAGAGGGGATGCCGCAGCCCGCCGGGCAGCTCGGCCGCGACCTGCACGCGAGCCGTGCCTGCACGGCCACCGGTGCGCCGGCTGCCGCCGTCGAGGGTGAGGCGGTAGTCACCGGACGGCATCGCCAGGCCGGGCGCTCCCCAGCGGGGGGAGAGCATCCGGAAGGTCGCCGTGGTGCGCCCGGCCGCCGTCGTGACCGAGGCGGCCAGGCGCTGCGTGCGCGCTCCGTCGAGGCGGATCGCGCCGATGTCGCGCCCGACCGGATCGATCGTGACGGTCAGGGTGGGGGAGCCATCGGGGTCGTCGGGGTCGGCCGTGTCGAATGCGATCCGCGTCACCCGTGAGCGCACCGTCGCGGGTGACGGCACGTCGGCGACCGTCAGGCCGAGCGCCGGCGCGACCCCGCTGCGCCGCAGGGTCTCAGCGAGCACGCGGGCGGTCGCGCGCCCGTCGAGCAGGTCGACGTTCTCGTCTCGGAGCCACGCCGAATGCGCGGATGCCGCCGCCGCCGCCCCCGAGCCGGCCGCGCCCACGGCATCGAGTCGCGCGAGCGCGTCGGGCCAGCTGCCGACCTGCTGGCCGCCGGCGAACGCCCGGTACGGCAGGTAGAGCCCGCGGCGCTTGGCGTAGTGCTCCAGGTCGGGTGCGAGAAACACGATCGGGCCGCCCACCAGGCTGAAGTCGTACGCGATCGACGAGTAGTCGGTCACCAGCGCGTCGACGGCGGGCAGAGCCGGCGTGATCTCGGGGAGCACCTCGGAGCCGAGCATCCGGATGCGGCTCGACCGGAGCGGGCCGCCCGCGTAGTCCCCCTTGCCGAGCGGATGCGTGCGCACCAGCAGCACTGCGTTCGTGCGCTCCAGCCAGTCGGCGATGAGCCCCCAGGTCGCCTCATCGGGCGCGCCGGGGTCGACGCCGCCATCGCGCCAGGTCGGCGCCGACAGGATCACGCGGGCGCCGGGCGGCAGCTCTCCGACGGCCGCTGTCAGCAGTTCGCGCGCGGCGCCGCGGCGCGCCTCGGCCGAGCCGGTGAGCAGCACGTCGTCGCGCGGGTCGCCGGTCACCACGAGCCGCTCGGGCGCGATGCCGAACGCGCTGGCGATGCGGGGCGCCACCAGCTCCGATGCCACGGGGAAGAGGCTGATCCCGCGGCCGGCGACCCGGTAGGCCCGGGCGAGCACGGCGCGCACCAGCCGGTGGTTCGGCAGGAACGAGACCCGAAGGGCGGCATCCGAGTCGAGGTGGAGCCGCTTCAGGGGGATGCCGTGCCACAGCTGCACGACGAATCCACCGCGGATCGCGTAACGGTTCACATCGCCGAACCCGTGGGTGACCACGAGCACCCGGGCACGCAGCGTGAGGCGGAAGCCGCGCCATCCCGACCGCAGCTCGGCGTCGAGGCCGAGCGCGCGCGCCGTGGCGAGCTCGGCGGCGGATCCGGCCAGCCAGACCAGCCGCACCGAGTCGGGCAGGCTCGAACGGGCGGCGCGGTACAGCGGCAGAACTCCCTCGCCGACGCCGATCCCCGAGCCGAACGCCCACAGGCGAGGGGTGCGGGGAACGAGGAGCGTCGCGAGGGCTCCGAGCGCGTAGAGCGGAAGGCGCAGCACCTTGCGGGCGTTGCCGGCTCCGAAAGTAAAGCTCGCCATGGTCTCAGGCGATTCTGGCACGCCCGACCGCTGCGGCGACGTCAGGCCGCGAACAGCGCCCTGAGCGACGCGCGGACGTGCGCGGTTGTGCGCTCGTCGAGCCTTCCCACCGTCTTGAGCACCAGCGACGCGCTGCCCGTGAACAGCTTGCCAACCCGGATGAAGCTGGGACGTGACAGGCCTCCGCGTGCGAACGACTCATCGGTGATGCCGATCGTCGAGGTGCTGGAGTAGGCGCGCGACGTGATCTGACACATCACAACGTCGCCCCGGTCAGCCAGCGCGACGACAACGGCCGGCCGTCGTTTGGCTCCGCTCAGATCCGAGTAGGGGAACGGCACGACGACCACATCGCCTACTGCAGGTGTGCCCACGCTTCGTCTTCTTCCGGTCGATCCCAGTCGCTCAGCGCATCGCGCGACAGCACGAGGAACTCCAGCCCGGTCGGCGGTTCGGCCGCCGAGATGTGGATCTCACCGTCCACCACGCGCATCTCGATGTCCCCGTCGATCTCGGCCTCTTCCAGCATCGACTTCGGGATGCGCACACCGCGTGAGTTGCCGATCTTCACCAGTCTCGCCTTCATCGTGGTCACATTGTAGGCACGAGGGTAATCACCAGACCTCGAACGCAGCGGATGGATGCGTCGGGCTGTGGACATTTGGTAGCACCTTGGTCATACCGTGAGTAGCATCATGGCATGAAGCTGAGTGTGAGTCTGAGCCAGGAGGACGTGGCGTTCCTCGACCGCGAGACCGGCGCCGGCGCTTATGAGTCGCGCTCGGCGGCCATTGCGGCGGGAGTACGGATGCTCCGCGAGCGCCAGCTCACTGACGACTATCGCGAATCCTTCGCCGAGTGGGCGCAGTCCGATGACTCCGAGTTGTGGGATCGCACGACCGCCGATGGTTCCGTGTGACTGACCGGCCTCTCAGCGATCACGCGCTCCATCGAGGCCAGATCGTTTTGGTCGAACTCGATGCGGCACGCGGGTCTGAGCAGGGCAAGACGAGGCCCGCGATCATCGTGAGCAACGACGGGGCGAACTCGGCGGCATCTCAGAATGACTACGGAGTGGTTACCGTTGTTCCTCTGACCACCAACGTTGCGCGCATCCGTCCCTATCAGGTCCTCATCAGGGCGCTCGACTCGGGGCTGCCGAGCGACAGCAAGGCACAAGCTGAGCAGGTGCGCTCGATCGCGGCGCAGCGGATCGTTCGGCCGCTCGCGCAGTTGCCTCTTCAGGTGGTCGCCGAACTCGATGAGGCGTTGCGCGTTCACCTCGGTCTGTGACGCCCGGTTCGGTTGGCAATCAGAACAGTGCGGTGTGCGTCGATGTCTGCGGAGCACGCAACCGCGAGTAGTCGAGGAGTTGGCTGGCCGGCATTCCTCGATCTCGCCACTCTCGGACGGCCTTCTCGCCGAGGAGGACATAATGCCATTCGCGGCCGCTGCGCAGCTCTTCGGGCAACTCATTGATCTGAACGCACCAGCCGCGAGCGGATTCCATCTTGCGCCGCACATTCGCATCGCTCATCGCTGACTGGGCCTTGGTCTCCACGACATAGATCTCGTGCGCCGTTCGCACGAGGAAGTCGGGTGAGTACTGGGCAGGCATCCCATCGGCTTTGAGATAGGGCCGACGGAGGAAGTCGTGCTTGTATTCGTGGATCTTCACCAGCGCCTCGATTTGGGCGTCGCTGTCGGCCCACTCGACGAACATCCGTTCGAGCCCTCCACCATGAGCCGGGAGAGGAAGTTTCGGGTAAATGCATTTCGCGACCGTTATCGCGGAACTCGAACGGATCATCAGCGAAGACACCTCTGAGAGGCGTCGCTCGCGCACCTCCGGTTCGCCCACGATCTGAGTTTCCAGGGTTGCGAGGAGGGCGGCGGCCAGGTTGCCCGCCAATTGATCGGCGATGTCATCGATCATCAACACCCTCCACTGCTCGTTGAGCAGCGGATCGAAGTCGGGTCCGAAGAATCGCGTCCGGATATACCGATCCGCCCACGACACAAGCACGGGTCGCTGAACTTGAAGAACGGCTTCGGCGCTCGGGCTCTGCTTGAGAACCCCTGCGCTGGTGAACGACCGCGAGATGGCGCCACCGACTCGCCCGGCCAGCTTCGACAGGAAGTCGTTGTACCCGGAAGAACTCATCTTCGCGCCGTCGACGGTGAAGGCGCCGAACTGCACCTTGGTGGTCAACTCCTGCGAAACGAACGTGTCACCCTGCTTGACGAATCCGAGCAGATCTGACAATGGAATGATGCTGACCGGGAGTTGCGCAATGTCCACTCGCGGCGTGACGAGTTCTTCGTCGGAGTCGCGGATGACGAAGGGGATCACGAAGTCATAGCTGGGGTAGTCCGGGCGAAGTTCGACCCTCTCGAGATCCCCGACGGGACTTCCGGACTCGCCGTCCACCTCACCCATCAGCCCGTCGCTGAGGAGCTCGTCATACAGGCTGTCGAAACGCGGATGCTCGACGACGAAGAGTACGTCGAAGTAACTTTCCGGGGCCTTGCGTTGCGAGATCAACTGCCGATTGCGGGCTTTGAGCTCGTCGATCGCCGGCTCGCCCCGCCACATCAACCGCAGTCCCCGCCCCACGGTCTGCTCGGCGAGGATGCCGGAAGTCGCCGCCCGGAGCGGAACAATGACGCAGATGTTGTTGACGTCGAAGCCCTCACGGAGCATCAGGACGCTGATGATCACCTTGGGACTCTTCAGGGAGTCGACACTGAAGAGTTGGTCTCGCAGGGGCTCCCATTCCTTGGGGCCGAGCTCTTGCTTGCGCCCCGAGTCGACCCGCAGGACATCTTCCTTGGCGAGCCCGGTCGACAGGAGGAACTCCTCGACGAGCGGTGAGACCGTCGTGTCCTCGACCATGATGAGGAGCTTCGGATGCTTCTCTGCGTCTTTGGCCTCGAACTCCTTCTCGAGGATCTTCAGCTTGGCCAGTCCGGCGCTCAGCATCACGCGCTGGCCGTTCGACAGGCCAGTGACCTTCCCCTTGTCGTCGCGCTCGGCGCTGAAGTTCAGATCGTCGTTCTTGAGAGCAGCGACCTCCTGTCGTTTGTCGAGCACGAGCGACTTGACGAGGCCGGACGAGATGGCCTGCATGAGATCGAAGTCCACGACGATGTGTGGAAACCAGATCTTCTTACCGCGACTCTCGTTGTAGGGCGTTGCCGAGAAGTCCACCTGCACGAATCGTCGACCTTTGCCGGCGGCGAGTTCGTTGAGGCTCCGCTGCCACTCGACTTCGCTGTCCTCTTCGCCCTTCTTGGAGTGGACGTGGTGGGCCTCGTCGTTGAAGACGAGAAGGCTGGGCAGGTCCACCAGCCACTGCATCGCGTCGCCCCGACCGAAGCGGCGGTCGAGAACGTCGAGTGAGTTGCCCGTGCTCGTGCCCGGTGAGAGCGGGATGAAGCTCGCCGCTGCGGCTCGTTCGTCAATGTCCGCGCCCGGCGTTTCGATCTCCTCGATCTCCATGAAGTCTGGGACCTCGGGGTCCTGCCCAGCTAAGACGTGCCAGTTGGCGATCGCGATGACGCCTGAGCCGGTGATCTTTCGCCCGATGTCGTACTTCGTGACGACCGAACTCTGGATGAACCCGAGCACGGCAGCGCGCAGGTTGTCGGGGATGAAGAGCTCGCTCTGCTGAGCGATATCACTCGTCAAGAAGTCGCGATCACCACTCGCATCGACCTTGCCCAGGAACGAATCGAGGAGCCGGTCGTAGACGATCAACCCCGGCGCGACGATCAAGAAGTTGCTCGTGAACCGAGGGTCGTCAGGAGAGCGAATCGCATTCAGATGTTGCCAAACGAGCAGAGCATTGAGAACCCAAGTCTTGCCCGTCCCCGTCGCCATTTTCGCGGCGTACTTCGGATGCTTGTTTCTCTCTGACGTGACTTCGCCCAGACGTCCATCGACCAGGACGGCGTCGCGCGCCACTTTCTCATAGAGATCGAGCAGCGTGGTGGTTCCGAGAACTTCGTGGGCGTAGATGATCGCCAGGATCGCATCGCGTTGACCCTCGTGGAAGTTCGAGCCACGTACCGCGACGTAGTCCTCCTGGAACCACCAGGTCAACAACTCGCGCGTGATGGGAGTGACCCGATCGAGAAGTGAACTCGGATTCCCATGGATCAGCGCCTCGATGTCATCGCCGAGGTCTGCCGCAATCGCCTCGGCAAGGGGAAAGCGATCCTTGATCAGGTTCACGGTTCGACCTCGAGCACCACTTCCGACTCGAAGCCGAAGACATCGACCGCTCGGACACAGACTCTGCGCACCCCATCTACAGGAGGTGTGGTGACATACGCATGGTGAACCACGCGCAGCGGGTCATCATCGATCGCGGTGTTTCCGCGGTAGTCCTGCCAGGTGGACCGGAACACCTCCCCGTCGTAGTCCGGATCGACCGCCCAGTACTCGATCAGTGCCAACGGCTCCCGGTTCATCACCTCGATGACGAGATCCAGGTTCTCGCCTTCGTTGAGGGGAAGCGATTGCGGGTCGAGCAGCACATAGTTGTCGAGCACGATCTCTAGCGCGACGTCCTGCCCGGTCGCTCTGCTGCTCGCGATGTGGGCGTCGAGATACTGCAGGGTCGAGAAGCGGACGCTCTTGCCGAGTCGTTCCTTGCCCTTCTTCTTCAGCTCGTCCAAGAGGTTCGCAGGAATCACCCTGACCTCGAGGCGGGGATCGTTGAGTGCCGAGACCACCTGGCCGATGCCGACTGCAAAATTCCAGCCCAGCACCACGACCTTCTCGAAGCCACCCATCTTGCTGTCCCGGAACGCCTGCGCCCGCGTCAGCGTGGATGCCCTCGTCAGTCGACTTGGGCTGTCGACGAAGACCAGCGTGCTTTCGGCGGGAAGGCGCCCTAGTGACCCATTGACGTTCTCCTCCGGCGGAAGCGGGAGGGCGCCGTAGATGCCCAGGATCGTCTTCGCTAGGTCGCCGACTCGGAAGCTGCGCCCGAGCGTGTTGCGCGCCTGCTCCACCTGGTAGTCGCCGATGGCTTGATAGAGAAAAGGCTTGGCGTCCATCTCCACGAGGCGCTTACGGGTGATCATCGCGGCCGGTTTGCCGAGGTCACTGACGATCCAGCGGCGGCCGAGCCGCTCTGCAACGGCCGCGGTTGTTCCCGAACCGACGAAGAAGTCGGCGACGAGGCCCCCTTCGGGTGATGTGTGCTCGATGATACGTTCGAGCAGCTTCTCGGGCTTCTGTGTTGCGTATCCGGTGATTTCGGAGTGCGCAGCCTGGTCCGCCTTGTATGCGCGCGGATCGGCATAGATCTGTTGGATGTCCGTCCAGACGGTGGAAGCGGGAACTCCTTTGCTCTCATCCAGATATTGGACGCCCCAGGCGCCATCGCCTTGAAGGCGACGTCGGTAGGCGCGCCCGTTTTCGTCGGTGTACTTGAACCAGTCCTTGATGTACTTCTCGCTATACGGCAGGTAGGTCTTCGCTTCGAAACGGTCGGGGTAGGACTTCGCGTAGTGCAGGAGGTACTCGTGGATCTTGACGAGCTTCGTCCCCGCCGCGCGGCCGCCGGACGGCGATCCGTAGGCCCAGACGACCTCCTCAACGAAGTTGGGCTTGCCGAAAACCTCATCGGCGATGATCCGCACGAAATGGTTCACCTGCGCGCCCATGTGCACATAGATCGATCCGGAATCCTTGAGGAGCTCGCGCATCAGGAACAAGCGCACCGTGATCATTTCCAGATAGGACGCGGTACCGGACGCCCAGGTGTCCGAATACGCGAACTGCTCGGCGACGGTCGGTCTCTGGTCGATGTCGCCTCCGGGCAGCGTGATGGATGTGCGGTAGTCGGCCTTGGAGTCGAAGGGCGGATCGATGTAGATGAGGTCGACCTGACCGCGAAGGCTGAGTGATTCATCGTCGCCGGCGAGGAGTGCGGCAACCGCCAGCAGATTGTCGCCGTAGATCAGCCTGTTCAGCTCCTGCAGAACCGCAGGCTCTGACTCGGCCCGCCCGAAGTCGAGGCCGCTCGTTGCTCGGTTGGGGATCACCAGTTCCCGCGTCTGGAGGCTGACTCTGGCCGGCCCCTCGAGCTGCTCGAGGATCTGATGCGCCTGAGACCGCCCCGCCGCGACGATCTTCGGCAGCTCTTCGAGTAGCGACTTGGGCATATGAGGAGCACCTGATCTTCGGGTCACTGCCCCAAGAGTTCCTTAAGGCATGAGGCATTAAAGCATCTTGCTTTCACCGTCTCGTCATCGGCAGATGCGGCGGTTAGGCATGACGCATGCCCGCCCCGAAATCCGAAGCGTTCCGCATGCTCGGTGAGCGCTTTCGAGCCGAGCGCTTGCGGGTTGGTCTCACGCAGATGGATCTGTCGAACCTGGCCGGAATGAACGTGGCGAACTACGGCAAGATCGAGCGTGGGCTCGGCAACCCGAACTTCGAGACTCTTGTGCGGCTTGCGGGGGTGCTCGGCATCGATCCAGGACGCTTGTTGTCAGGGATGACGGCGACCGACCTGCCACCGACGAAGCAGACGTTCACCGCTGCTGAGTTCATCAAGGAACGTGAACGACATGCGCGAGGCGATCGCTGATCAGAAGGTGGCGCGCCAGAGGTAATCCTCGCCGGATGGGCGCAGCCATCTGACGATGACAGCGCTCGCCTGCTCCAAATGGTCGCCGCGGATGACGACTTCCAGCGCCTCGCTCGGCCCAAGCGCCATCGGTTGGTTGGCCGGCATCATTCCGGCACCGCTGAGTGTGAGCGTCACCCCTCGCACTGGCTCCGTTCCCACGTTGACCAGCCGGTAGAGCGGCGCGCGCGAACGATCGAACAGAAACGGGACTCGGTAGGGTTCCACGCTTCGCACGCTAGGAGGGGCATCCGATTCCCTAGACGGCCCTGTGAGAAGTCGCCCGAGACGCATGGCAGGGGAGGGCTCGCGGTGCTCAGTCGGGGCGGCGGTCCTCGGCGGCTGGCGGCGGTGGGGGCGTAGGGAGCACGCCCGCTCCTGCTCCCGGCAACGGCGACGGCGGAGGCAGCCGCGGTCCGAGGCGTTGCGGCGCCCTGGTCGTTCGCGATGCCCGAGGCGCGGCGACCGCTTTCGGAGCACGCGCCGCCTTCGGCACCCGCACCACCGCGTCGAGCGACGCCGGGAAGGCATCCGGCGCGGCCGGGAACGCCTCGCGCGACGACCGCACGATGCGTCGCCCCAGGATGTTGTTGCCGACACCGCCGAAGACGGCCCCGATCCCGAACGGGACCGCCCGGCCGACCATCGAGGTGCCCTGGGTCACGGCGAAGCGCCGCAGGAAGGCCGCGCGCACCCGGTCGGTGAGCGGGCCGAGAGCCGCTCGCGGCAGGCTCTTGGTGACGAGTTCGCCCCAATAGGCGGACCGCGATCCACGGCCGGCGGCCTCGCTGGCGAACTGCTGAAGCAGCTCTTGGCCGCCGTTGCCGAGCATCATCGCCATCACGAGGGTGCGGGCGCGCTCCGGGTCGTCCACCGCGAAGCCGTGCACCTCGGTGACCGACTGCGCGAAGAGGGCGCTGGCCTCGAGAAACCCCGCCGTCTCGACGCCCGACAGCACGACGGAAGTGCCCACGCCGACCGCGGGGATCGCCGCGCTGGCCCCGACCAGGGCTCCACCGCTGGTCACAGCCGCGAGGAAGCGCCGTTCGAGGATGGCGATGATCTGCGCGGGGGAAGCGCCGGGCCTGCTGGCCCGAATCGAGCGGATGTGGGCGAGCACGACCGGGCGCTGCACCGACAGCAGCTTGTCGATGCCGTGCGCCAGGCGCGGGTGCAGCCCGTCCGAGGTGATCGGTGCGATCTGCTTCGTCATGCGACAACCGTAACCGCGCCCGCTGCCGTGTGCCCAGCACCGCCGGGTTGCACGGTCTTCACACAGCCGACGTCAGGTGTTCACCTCGTATGCAGGGATGGATCACGCTCGCGCGCGACCCTCGACTCGGGGCGCGAATGCAGCAGGCCCCCATCGCGGCACCAGGAGAGGAGCGCACGTGGAACAACGGCGCACCCCGCTCGCCTGGGTCGAATCCCCTCTGCAGCTGCTCGGCGCCGCCGAGTACGCGGCGGCGCTGGGCCGTCCGATCGCGGTCGCCTACCGGCTGACCGGCCCCCAGATGCCGACCACGATGGCCGAACTGCTCGATCGCGGTGCTCTCTTCTCGAGCGTCGCCCCCTATTACGGCATCCCGTGGTCGCTCCTGCACGATCAGCCCGACTGGGCGATCGGCGACGGCTTCTCGGGCCAGTTCCGGATGGCGGCCGCCGTCCTGCGGCCGCGCTCGATCACCCTGCTCGACGACGGTGACATGTCGATCCACCTCGCCTCGGCGCTCCTCGGGCGCACCGGCTTCGCGCGCCGCGACACGCACGAGAGCGGACTCGCGACCCTGCTCAGCGGTCTCGCGCGCGACCGCATGCTGCGGCTCGCCGGCTCGCGGCGGCTCACCATGTTCAGCGCGTTCGCCGACGACCCGACGGTCGCCGCGATGCCCGCGCGCGACGTGAGCGTGGTGCGCAACACCTTCGCGTGGCTGCGAGCGCATGCCCGACCGGCGAAGCTGCCGCATGCCCGCGTAGTGCTGGGCTCGGCACGCGTCGCCGATGGCCTGGTCGGCGCGCAGGACTACGACCGCTGGCTGCGCTCGGTGGCCGCGTCCGGCCCGGTCAGCTATCTGCCGCACCGCCGCGAGCGCGGCGACCACCTGGCGCGGATCTCGTCGCTCGATGGGGTGACGGTGGTCGACGCAGAGCTGCCCGCCGAGCTGCTGCTTGCCGGCACGGTCGAGCCGCTCGAGGTCGTCATGATGCGCTCGTCGGCGTCCACGACCCTGCGCGCCGTGCTCGAGGGATCCGGCAGCACCGTCACGGTCAGCACACCGGCCGAGCTGGTGCGATGAGCGCCGAACGCCAGGCACCGTCGGGAGAGACCGTTGCCGTCATCCCGGCCCGCGGCGGCTCGAAGGGCGTGCCCCGCAAGAATCTGCGACGAGTCGGCGGCATCCCGCTGATCGCGCGCGCGATCGCCTCGGCGCGGGCCGCCGACCGGATCGACCGGGTCGTGGTCTCGACCGACGACGCGCAGATCGCCGCCGTCGCCCGCGAGTGGGGCGCCGAGGTCGTGGTCCGCCCTGCCGAGTTGTCCGGTGACACGGCCAGCTCCGAGAGCGCCGTCGAGCACGCCCTCGACGAACTCGCGAGATTCGGGATCGCGGTGGGCATCGTCATTCTCGTGCAGGCCACGTCGCCGTTCATCGACCCGGCCGACCTCGATGCCGCGGTGGAACGCGTTGCGGCCCGAGAATCCGACGTCGTCTTCTCGGCCGTCGAGTCGTGGGGATTCCTCTGGCGCACCGCACCGGGGCCCAGCGGCGCGGTGGGCATCAACCACGATCATCGTCGCCGACCGCGCAGGCAGGAGCGCGAGCCCGAGTTCCTCGAGACGGGCGCCTTCTACGTGATGGATGCCGCGGGCTTCCGCAAGGCCAGGCACCGCTTCTTCGGCAGCATCGGCGTGGCCCTGGTCGCCGAAGCGCATGCGATCGAGATCGACACGGACGAGCAGCTGACCCTGGCCTCGGCCATCGCCCCCTTCGTGGGCGGGCTCGCCGGCATCGAGGCCGCGATCGACGTGGATGCGGTCGTCACCGACTTCGATGGTGTCCACACCGACGACACCGTCCTCGTGGGCCAGAACGGCGAGGAATTCGTGGGCGTCAGCCGCTCCGACGGCATGGGGATCGGCCGACTGCGCGCCGCCGGCGTGCCCGTGCTGATTCTGTCGACCGAGACGAATCCCGTCGTGTCTGCTCGCGCTCGCAAGCTCGGGGTCGAGGTCGCGCAGGGGAGCGTCGACAAGACGGCGATCCTGACGGCGTGGGCGCACGAGCACGACATCCCCCTCGAACGCATCGCGTACTTGGGCAACGACGTCAACGACCTCGGCTGCCTCGAACTGGTCGGCTGGCCGGTGGCGGTGCCCGATGCCCACCCGCAGGTGCTCGCCGCGGCTCGGCTCGTGCTCGCCGTGTCGGGCGGTGCCGGCGCGGTGCGCGAACTGGCCGAGGCAGTGCTTCACACGAGAGCCGTGCTGCCACGGCGCTCCCGCCCTTTCAGCACCAGGAGAGAGTCATGACGGTCACCATCGGATCCCACCAAGTCGGCGACGGCCTTCCCGCCTACGTCATCGGCGAGATCGGTCTGAATCACAACGGGTCGGTCGACCTGGCCAAGAAGCTGATCGATGTCGCGGCCGACGCCGGCGCGCAGGCGGTCAAGTTCCAGAAGCGCACGCCTGAGATCTCCACCCCCGAGCACATGAAGAACACCCCCCGCGAGACCCCGTGGGGCGAGATGGCCTACCTCGAGTACCGCTACCGCGTCGAGTTCGATCGCGACCAGTACGTCGAGATCGGCGACTACGCCACTCTGCGCGGCCTCGACTGGTTCGCGTCGCCGTGGGATGTGCCGGCCGTCGAGTTCCTCGAAGACCTCAACGTGGTGGCGCACAAGGTGGCCTCGGCGAGCGTGACCGACCTCGAACTGCTTGCGGCCCTCGCGGCGACCGGCAAGCCCGTCATCCTGTCCACCGGCATGTCGACCATGGAGCAGATCGACGCGGCCGTCGCGGTGCTCGGCACCGACAACCTGGTGATCCTGCACGCCACGTCGACCTACCCGCTGCCGCCCGAAGAGGCGAACATCCGGATGATCCCGACTCTCCGCGCCGCATACCCGGGCATCCCGATCGGCTACTCGGGTCACGAGCGCGGCCTGCAGATCTCGCTGGCTGCGGTCGCGCTCGGCGCCACCGCCGTGGAGCGCCACATCACCCTCGACCGTGCCATGTGGGGTTCGGACCACGCCGCGTCGCTCGAGCCGACCGGATTCGAGCACCTGGTGCGCGACATCCGGGTGATCGAGCAGGCCATGGGCGACGGCGTCAAGCGGGTCTTCCCCGGAGAGCTCGCTCCGATGGCGAAGCTCCGGCGGGTGCCGGCCTGACCACCCGATCACGAGCGCTGGCCGGGCATGAAGTTCGTCGCGATCGCGGACTCCGACTCCTACCTCAAGTGGGCGGCGGCGTTCCTCGGCGCGCTGCCCGAGGTGACCGAGCGCGAACTGATCCTGGTCGAGACGCCGGTGCTGCCGAGCGCCGGGCAGCGGTCGGCCGCGCTGGCGGTCGGCGGTGTCGCCCCCGAGCAGCTCGTCAGCCTGCCGCTCGCTCAGGTGCTCGACGCCCTCCGGCGCGAGCGGCCGGATGCGGTGCTCGTCGCCGTGCGGGGGCCGGTTGCCGCCGTCCTCATCCGCCTGATCGCTGAACTGCGCGACCGCCCGGTGATCGTGACCGGCCTTCCGGGAATCTCCATCCCGGCCACGCGCAAGGCGCTCGCCTTCCGGCGGCAGGCCGACCTGTTCGTGCTGCACAGCCGCCGAGAGATCCGCGAGTTCACCCTCATGTCGCGCGAATACGGCTGGACGCACCGCTTCGCGCTGGCGACGCTGCCGTTCGTCGAGCCGCGCACCGGGGCGAACGGGACCGACCTGGTCTTCGCGGCGCAGGCCGTCGTCCCCGGGCCGCTCGAGGATCGTGCGCGAGTGCTCGACGTGCTGATCGCGGCTGCGCGAGCCGACCCGACCCGTCGCGTCGTCATCAAGGTGCGCGGCCTGGCCGGCGAGCGGCAGACCCACGACGAGGTCGCGAGCTATCCCGAGCTGCTCGAGCAGGTGCCGGATGCCCCGGCGAACCTGGTCGTCTCGACCGCGGCGATGTCGGCGGCTCTGGATCAGGCCGAGGGGCTGATGACGGTGAGCTCGACGGCGGCGATCGAGGCGATCGCTCGAGGCATTCCTGTCATCGCGCTCGACATCTTCGGGGTGTCCCCCCAGCTGATCAATCCGGTGTTCGACGGCAGCGGGCTGTTCGGCGGCGAGCAGGCGGTCGTGCGGCGGAGGTTCCGGCATCCTCAGCCCGCCTGGCTGGACGACAACTACTTCCACCCGCCCGAGGCGGACGATGTCGCCGCGCAGCTCGAGGCCCTGGTCGCCGCCCGCAGGCAGGGCGTGCTGCCGGCCCGTGAGCCGGCCCGCAAGGTCGGCGGAGGTCTCCGGCTGGCCTGGGATCGCAAGCGCGCCTTCGGGGAGGCCGACCGCACGGTCTCGGGCGCCGTCGCGCTCGCCGTGGGCAAGCCCGCCCGTGCGACGCTGATCGCGGCGCGCAAGGTGAAGCGCGCGCTGTAGTCCGCCGGAGTTGGACGGCCGGACGCCGCCGGATCGCGTGCTAGCTGTTGTAGTCGGCGTTGTAGCGGTCGAGCACCTCTTGGATCGGGCCGTCGAGCACCAGGCCGCCCTTGTCGAGGTAGAGGCCGCGGGTGCAGAAGCGCAGCAGATCCCGCTCGCTGTGCGAAACCAGAAACAGTGTGCGCCCGCCGGCCAGCAGCTCGTCGATCCGGGTGAAGCACTTGTCGCGGAACGCCTTGTCGCCGACGGCGAGCACCTCGTCGACCAGCAGGATCGGCTCTTCCAACCGCGAGATCACCGAGAAGGCGATGCGCACCTTCATCCCGCTGGAGAGGTGCTTGTACGGCGTGTCCACGAAGTCGCCGATCCCGGCGAACTCGATGATCTCGTCGAAGGTCTGATCGATCTCGCTCTTGGGCATGCCGTGCAGCCCCGCCGTCAGATAGACGTTGTCGCGCACCGTGAGGTCGTTGACGAAGCCGCCGGTGATCTCGATGAGCGGCGCGACGCCGCCGTTGACCTGCACCTCGCCCACATCCGGGAACATCACCTGCGCCACCAGCTTGAGCAGCGTCGACTTGCCCTGCCCGTTGCGCCCGACGACGCCGATCGACTCGCCGGGGTGCACGGTGAAGCTGACATCTTTGAGGGCCCAGAACTCGCCGGGCCGCGACCGCCGATCGCGACCGGCGAACAGGTCTTTGAAGTTGCGCCGCGAGGAGCGGTTGCGCTTGAACCGGATGCCGACGCCCTCGACGCGCATCCCCCCGACCCCGATGGCCGGGCCTGCCTCGTCCCGCGCCATCAGATCTCCTTCAGCACGGAGCGGATGGTGCGCCGGAACACCAGGATGCCGATGGCGACGATCAGCGCTGTCATCCCGGCGCTGACCGCGACGTCGAACCAGTTCAGGTCCTCTGGGAAGAACGCGCTGCGGTACAGCCCGATGATGCCCGACAGGGGGTTGAACGCGCCCCAGAACGTCAGGTGCAGCTTCTCGAGGTCGTTGAGGCCGTAGATGATCGGCGACGCGTAGAACAGCAGGCGCAGGATGAGCTTGACCGCCCGCTCCAGGTCGCGGAAGAAGACCACCAGAGGCGC
>DASTNC010000004.1:0-6875 GCA_035721225.1 Pseudolysinimonas sp. | reverse complement strand
CGCTCTGCCTGCCATCCGGCGCGAGCTGGGCGGCGGGCTCGAGGCGCAGCAGTGGATCGTGGATGCCTACCTCATCACCCTCGGTTCGCTGATCCTGGTGGCCGGGTCGGTCAGTGACGTCTACGGCCGCATCACCGTCATCCGGGTCGGATTGATCGCGTTCGGCGTCGCGTCGCTCGCGATCGCCCTCTCGCCGAGCGCCGAGTTCCTGATCGTGGCGCGCGCCGTGCAGGGCATCGCCGGCGCGCTGCTCGTGCCCAGTTCGCTCGCGTTGATCACCTCGAACTTCCGCGGGCCCGCGCAGGCGAAGGCGATCGGCGCGTGGACGGGCATGACCAGCATCGCGATGATCGCCGGTCCGGTCGTCGGCGGGCTTTTCGTCGACTTCCTGTCGTGGCGCTACGCATTCGTCGTCAACGTCATCCCGATCGCGGTCACCCTGGTGCTGCTGAAGCTGCTCGGCCAGAAAGATGTGCGCGAGGCGGGCGTCTCGATCGACTACATCAGCGCGGTGCTGTGCAGTGTCGGGCTCGGGGGAGTGGTCTTCGCTCTCATCGAGCAGTCCACCCTCGGCCTGAGCAGCCCCGCGATCATCCTGCCGCTCGCCGGCGGCATTCTCGCGTTCGCCGGATTCGTGGTCCGCCAGCGCGTGCACCGCAACCCGATGCTGCCGCTCAGCCTGTTCCGGGTGCGCAATTTCTGGACGGGCAACGTCGCCACGGCCCTGATCTACGGGGCGCTGTCTCTGAACGGATTCGCGCTCGGCGTCTACCTGCAGCAGGGGGCCGGGCTGACGGCGACCCTGGCGGGCCTCGCATCCATCCCGGTGACCTTCATCATGATCCTGTTCAGCTCCCGGGTCGGCGGTCTGTCGGGCAGATACGGCCCTCGGCTGTTCATGACCTTCGGGCCGATCATCGCGGGCGCCGGTGCGCTGCTGATGCTGTTGATCGACGATCCGTTCAACTACTGGTGGCAGGTGCTTCCGGGCATCCTGGTATTCGGCCTCGGCTTGACCCTGACCGTTTCGCCCCTCACCTCGGCGATCCTGGGCTCGATCGAATCGGCCCGCTCGGGGATCGCCTCAGCGGTCAACAATGCGGTGTCGCGAGTCGCCGGCCTGATCGTGATCGCGATGCTCGCGGTGATCATCGGCGGCAGCCTCGACCTGCACGGGGTGCACCGCGCGATGATCGTGACCGCGGGGTTGCTGATCCTCGGCGGCATCGTGTCGTTCCTCGGCATCCGCAATCCGGTGCACGAGCAGGATGCTCCGGGCGCGGCCGAATCGGGCGCGGCCGAATCCGGTGCTGCCGAGTCCGGCGCCCCCGAATCGTCCCCGCCCGCCGTCGCTCCGGCCGCTCCCGCCGCTTCGGCGGCCGACGCGTAGGGCGGCGAGCCGCGTTCCGACCGCGCCATCGGCGCGTCGGAGGGTCAGATCAGGGGTGCAGATCGGATTCGAGCAGCACCCTTCCGTCGCCGACCGAGCGAACCTGCACGGCGGCGATCTCTCCGACCGGCACTGAGGTGCCCGCGCTGAGTGTCACCGTGCTGTTGTTGGCCGCCGACCAGCTGGACAGCTCGCTCGCGCTCCCGTCCTTCTGCACCACCCAGAGGGCATAGTCCCACCGGGTGCTCGGCGGCGCGCCCGAGTCGAGGTCCTGGTAGCGGCAGGTCATCTCGATCCTGGTCCCCCAGCCGACCGAGGTCAGCGCGACCTGCGCGCTCAGCGGGCTGCTGACCACGGGCGACAGCGCGGTCGACACGGTCGGATGCGGCACTGAGGCGATCGAGACGGGGATGGCGACGGCAGCCGCGATGACCGCAGCGGCGCTCAGGCCGAGAAGCAGGCGCGTGCGGCGCCTCGATCGTCTCGTCGCCTCCCGCTGCTGGATCCGCGCCACGAGTTCGGTGGGCAGGGGCGGGACCTGCGCCGCGTCTGCTGCCGGTTGGTCGTCGGCGCGCTCGAGCAGCTCGAGGGCGCGGCCCGGGTCCAGCCGGGCGAGCAGACCAGGCAGACCGGACAGCTCGGCGACCGAGGTCTGGCAGCGCCCGCATCCCTCGAGGTGGGCCTCGAACTGCCGGCGCTCGGCCGGCGCGAGCGAACCGAGAACGTATGCGGCATTCCAGTCGGCGTAGTGGGCGTGACCGTTCGTCATCGCGTCACTCCCTTCTCTTGCAGCGCGAGCCGCAGCGCGCGCAATCCGTAGTGCATGCGCGACTTCACCGTGCCTTCGGGGATCGCGAGCTCCCGGGCGACCTCGGCGGTGCTGCGGCCGCCGTAGTACGCGTGCACGATGACGGCGCGATGGTCGAGACTCAGCGAGCCGAGTGCCTCCTCGACGAGCAGGGATTCGAACAGGGCGTCCGTCTTGTCGCGCTCGGCGCGCTCGGGCAGCTGCTCCGTGGTGATCTCATGGCGCTTGCGGGCGCTGCGCACCTCGTCGATGACCAGATGCCGGGCGACCGTGAACATCCAGGAGCGCGTGGTCTCGGGCGGCTGCGCGAGGATCGCGGGGGACCGCCACGCGCGCAGGAGCGTCTCCTGCACCACGTCGTCGGCCCCCGCGTGATCCCCCGTGAGATGCACGACATACCGCCACAGCACGGCGGAATGCGCGTCGGCGAGCGCGCGCAGGGCCGCGGCCTCGTCCGCTTTCGCCTCATCAGCTGCCATTGCGCGCACCTCCCTCATGAGGAAGAACGGCAGGCGGGGCTCCGAGGTTCACCTCAGGCCAGCATCCGGGTGCCCGCGAGCACCAGCATCGTGACGTCGACGAGCGCCGCGACGATCACCAGGCGGAACAGCCAGCGCCCGACGCCTCGCTGCAGCGCCAGGACCGTTCCCAGGGCCGAGATCACGACCGAGATCAGCAGCCCGACGTCCGCGAACACCGGGATGCCACCGGAGCCCGACGCGACCCCCACCGTCACGGCGGCCGCGCCCAGCGCCAGCGCCACCCAGGTGATCACGATCGACGTGCGGAGCCCGAGCCGGTGCGGCAGGCCCCGGATGCCGGTACGCCGGTCGTCGTCGAGATCGGGCAGCACGTTGGCGAAGTGCGCCGCCACGCCGAGCAGGGCGCCGGCCGCGAACACCCACCAGGCGGGGAGAGCGGGCGCCGGCCGAGCGAGGCTCGCGATCGACGGCAGCAGGCCGAAGCTGACCGCGTAGGGCAGCACCGAGAGCGGCGAGTTCTTGAGCGCCGCGTTGTAGGCCCAGGCAGAGGCGAGAGCGACCGCGTGCACCGCGGTGGCCCCGAGCCCGAGAGGGACGGTGAGCAGCAGAGCGACCGCGGCGCTGATCCAGGCCGCCGCGCGTGCGGCGTCGACCGCGATGTCGCCGCGCGCCACCGGTTTGTCGATGCGGCCGACCGCGCGGTCACGGTCGGCATCGATCCAGTCGTTCGACAATCCGACCGAGACCTGGTCGAAGAGAACGGCGAGCCCCAGCACGGCGACCCGCCAGGGTTCCAGGCCGACGGCCAGGCCGAGGAGGGCGGCGACGGCCGAGACGGCGAGGCTCGGGCCGGGGTGCGTCGAGCGAGCGAGCGCACCTGCGTGACGGAGCATGAGCACAGGCTATGCGCGCGCGTGTGTGGCCGAGGCCGAACCGCCGGCCGCGCGGAACCGGCGGCGCGGCGTCCGATATCGTAATGGGGGCTCGCGTCGAGAGAGAGATTGTTCATTTGGTCAAACAAATTCGCTTGAATTTGATTTTTCACACCTCAGGGCGACACGACGCGGGTTGGAAATCCTTCGAGGACGCCACCACTCTGGTCGACGATGTCGACCACCAGATCATGCTGGCCAAGCTGGCCGAAGACGCCAAGTTCGACGCGATCTTTCTTCCGGACACGCACGCGGCGCTCGGCACCAGCTTTCTGCGCAAGCCCAGACGCGGACTGGACCCCGTCATCCTCTTGGGCGCGATCGCCCGCGAAACACAGCATCTGGGCTTGATCTCCACCATGTCGGCGCTGACCGGTCACCCCTACGTCGTGGCTCGAGCCATCGCCACTCTTCAGCACATCAGCAAAGGCAGAGCAGGCTGGAACATCGTCACGAGTCAGGAGGATCAGGCTCTGCAGGCGCTGGGCATGCCGATCGATGAGAAACTCGATCGCCCCACCCGGTACGAACGGGCCGCAGAGTTCGTCGAGATCGTCACAGCCCTGTGGGACTCCTTTCCGAAAGAGGCCATCACGGCCGACAAGGAGAACGACGTCTACATCGACACGTCCCTAACCCGGGGAGTCGACTACCACGGCAAGCACTTCAGCTCGTCCGGCATTCTGCAGCTTCCCGGGCGGTATCAGGGCGACCGCCCCGTGATGTTCCAGGCGGGTGTCTCGGCGCAGAGCCGCGAGTTCGGGGCGAAGTACGCCGATGTGCTCTTCACGTCCCAGCCGGATCTCGACCATGACCGCAAGTTCTACGCCGAGGCCAAAGCGCACGCGGCGAAGTTCGGCCGCAACCCGGACCACCTGGTCGTGCTGCCGGGCCTGTACGCGGTCGTCGGCGACAGCGAGGCGGATGCGCGGAAGCGCAAAGCCCAGTTCGACGAGATGCTCGACCTCAACTACCTGGTGAACAACCTGGCCAAGCAACTCGGTCTGCCGGTCGAAGAGCTCGATCCGAACAAAGAGCTTCCGTACGATCTCTTCGACTCGATCCCCACCGAGGACGAGATCATCAACTACCGCCGAGGCGACATCGGCGGGGTCGCGAAGGCGAACGAGTTCACGGTCAAGCAGCTGGTTCACCACAATGTCAACCGCGGCCAGCGCGCGATCTTCGGAACCCCGGAGCAGATCGCCGACCGGATCATCGAGTGGGTGGATACCGACGTCGCCGATGGATTCAACATCAATGTCGACGTCCAACCCGACGGGGTGGAGCGGTTCAAGCGCGTGATCACGGAACTTCAGAACCGGGGCCGGTTCCGAACCGAGTACGAGCACTCCAGCTTCCGAGCGAATTATGGGTTGCCCAGCGGCGAGACCGCGTGACGTCGGAGGCCGGCCCGGAACGGGTCAGTGGTCGAGCGAGAGCGTCGGCAGCTGCATGTCGACGCTGCTGCTGCTCGTGGTGCTGCTGACCGTCGTCACCGATGCCTGCGCGGCGATCGGCGAGAGTGCGACGATGCCGAGACCGGCAAGCGCCATGATGCCCAGGCCCAGCGAAACGCTCAACAGCCCGCGGCCGGCCGTCAACTGCGCGGCGCGGTACTGGCGCACGACCATCATCGCGATCGCGACCAGCGCGGTGACGCCGCCGGCGAGGATCACGGCGGCGATCAGACCGGAGTCGGGAGCAGACATGGGGGATGCCTTCACAGGGGGGGACCGCGCCCGGGATGACGCGGTGATTCGGGTGATGCGGGGGGATTCGGGTACATGTCCACCATAAGGGGGACACGCTCACAACGAGCATAATCTAGCAGCCCCCGTTCAGGGGGTCAACGTTGGCCGCCGCCTCGCGCCGTCAGGCGTCCGCCGTCCGTGTCAGCCGTCAGCCGTCAGGCCTCATCGACGGGGAGGAGCCCGAGCGCCCGGAACTGCTCGATGAGGCCCGCGCCGTCGTCGGCGTACAGCCACGGCACGTCATCCGGGCGGTGCTCGACTCCACCTGCGCGACCGCCCGCGAGGACCGCCTCGCCGGGGGTCAGGCGCCGGATCGCGACGGCGGTCACATTCTTCGGGTGCGCGGCGGCGAAGTCCCGGTAGATGCGCTCGTCATGCTGGCCGTCATCGCCGATCAGCAGCCAGCTGATGCCCGGGAACTCGCTCGCGAGCCGCTCGAGACTGCTCGCCTTGTGCTCCTGCCCGTTGCGGAACCAGTGTTCGGGCGTGGGGCCCCAGTCGGTGAGCAGCAGAGCGCCCCTCGGATACGCGTTGCGCCCGAGGAACCGCGCGAGGGTCGGCACGACGTTCCACGCCCCGGTCGAGAGATAGATGATCGGGGCACCGGGATGGCGCTGCCGCAGCAGCGTGTAGAGCACGGCCATGCCGGCCACGGGCCGACGAGCATGCTCGTTGACGACGAAGGTGTTCCACGCCGCGAGAAACGGACGGGGGAGCGTCGTGACCATCACGGTGTCGTCCACATCCGAGACGATGCCGAACGTGACCGCGTCGTCGACCACGAACACGGGCGCCTCGACCTCGTCGCCGGCGATGCGCAGCGAAACCTCCGTCCACCCCGGCGCCAGCCGCGTCGAGATGGCGGCGTCCAGCACGCCGCCTCGATCGGACCGGATCGTCGTCGTCGTGCCGTCGACCACCACGTCGACGGGAGCCCCGCTCACCGGAATGCTGACGAAGCTGCGCCAGCCGCGGAAATTCGCCGCCCGGTCGACGCGGGGCGTGCCGGGCTTGCGCAGCACGACGCGCCCCAGCACCCGCACCCAGCCCGTGGTGCCGTAGCCGGTGAACGGGATCACGGTCGGCACCAGGCCGCGCCGGAGGCCGCGCCGCTGGCGCAATCCGTGCAGTCGGTCCTCGAGGCGCGAGAGCCAGTGCGCTGTCGAGCGGGTCCTGGCCATTTTCTCAGTGTGTCACGGCGCGAGGACGACCCGGCATCCCGGGCCACGCGATAGAATCTCCTGACCGGGACAGGCCGGTCTGCCCCGCATGTGGCGAGGGTCGATGTGAGGAGCACGCGTGACTGACACCATGGTCGTTTCAACTCGCACCGACGGCTCGACGCCGATCCGCAATGAGCCGGTGCAAGCGCGCAGCACAGCGCGCCTCGCCGCCCTGCTGGATGCCGCAGCCCACGTGATCGACGACATCGGCTACGAGCGGCTCACCACCGCCATGGTCGCCGAACGGGCGGGCGCCTCGATCGGGACCGTCTACCGCTACTTCCCG
>DASTNC010000003.1:0-16508 GCA_035721225.1 Pseudolysinimonas sp. | reverse complement strand
GCGATCAGGTCGAGGCCGAACTCGCGCTCCAGGCGCTCGGTGACGATCTCGAGGTGCAGCAGGCCCAGGAACCCGCAGCGGAATCCGAAGCCGAGGGCGACGGAGGTCTCGGGCTCGTAGTTGAGCGAGGCATCCGACAGCTTCAGCTTGTCGAGGGCCTCGCGCAGGATCGGGTAGTCGCTGCCGTCGATCGGATACAGCCCCGAGAACACCATCGGCTTCGGGTCGGTGTAGCCGGGCAGCGCCTGGGTCGACGGCTTGGCCGCATTCGTGACGGTATCGCCGACCTTCGACTGGCGCACGTCTTTCACGCCGGTGATCAGGTAACCCACCTCGCCGACGCCGAGACCCTTGGTCGGAGTCGGCTCGGGCGAGCTCACGCCGATCTCGAGCAGCTCGTGAACGGCCTTCGTCGACATCATCTGGATGCGCTCGCGCGGGCTGAGCTTGCCGTCGATCATGCGCACGTAGGTGACGACGCCGCGGTAGGTGTCGTAGACCGAGTCGAAGATCATGGCGCGGGCGGGGCCGCTGGGGTCGCCGGTCGGGGCCGGGATGAGTTCGACGACCCGGTCGAGCAACTCGGTGACGCCCAGTCCGGTCTTGCCGCTGACCCGCAGCACGTCGTCGGGCTTGCCGCCGATGAGGTCGGCGAGCTCCCGGGCGTACTTGTCGGGCTCCGCGGCGGGCAGGTCGATCTTGTTGAGCACCGGGATGATCGTGAGGTCGTTGTCGAGGGCCAGGTACAGGTTGGCGAGGGTCTGCGCCTCGATGCCCTGAGCGGCATCCACCAGCAGGATCGCGCCCTCGCAGGCGGCGAGCGAGCGCGAGACCTCGTAGGTGAAGTCGACGTGGCCGGGGGTGTCGATCATATTCAGCGCGTAGGTCTCGAGCCGGCCGTCGGCGTTGGGGAGCGCCCACGGCATGCGCACCGCCTGGCTCTTGATCGTGATGCCGCGCTCGCGCTCGATGTCCATGCGGTCGAGGTACTGCGCGCGCATGTCGCGATCGCTGACCACGCCGGTGATGCCGAGCATGCGGTCGGCCAGCGTCGACTTGCCGTGGTCGATGTGCGCGATGATGCAGAAATTGCGGATCTTCGCGGGGTCGGTCGACGCCGGTTCGAGAGACTTCAGGGCGCGCGGAGACATGACGGGCCATTCTCCCATGCCGTCGCGAGCAACGCTGACGAGCTAGGCCGGAGACGGCAGCTTCGCGATCCCCGCCAGCAGGTCGGCCTCGGTGGCCGCGAGACAGAGGCGGATCCAGCCCTCGCCCGAGCGTCCGAAGGCGCTGCCGGGGGCGACCGCCACCCGCTCGCGCAGCAGCAGCTGCTCGGCCCAGGCCGCCACGTCGCCGCTGCTGGCGTGCGAGACATCCACCCAGAGGTAGAAGGCTCCGGTCGGTTCGAGGTAGTGGATGCCGCGTGCCGTCAGTGCCGCAGACGCCGCGACGTAGTTCGCGCGGTAGTGGGCCGCGGCGGCGGCCACATGCGACTGCTCCCCCTGGATCGCCGCCAGAGCCGCGAACTGATCGGGCATCGCGACGCAACTGATCGACGCCTCCTGCATCGTGCGCATCGTGGCCGCGAGCCCGGGTGGGGTAACGAGGTACCCGACTCGGATGCCGGTCATGGCATACGTCTTCGAGAACGAGAACACGCTGAACACGCGGGAGACGCCGTCGGCCGACTCCGCCTCCAGCGCCGCAAGACTGAGGTGCGGCCCGCCCCAGGTGAAGCGCTCGTAGACCTCGTCGCTGAGGATCCACAGGTCGTGACGTCTCGCGAACGCGAGCAGCTCGTCGAGCACCTCGCGCGGGAAGACGGCCCCGAGCGGATTCGACGGCGAGTTCACCATGAGCATGCGAGTGCGCGGGCTCACGAGCGCCTCGAGCTCGTCGATGCTCGGCAGGAATCCGCGCTCGGGCGTCAGGGAGTAGGCGACCGGATCCGCATCGAGAATCCGCGCGTTCATCGTGAACGTGGTGTAGCCGGGATCCGGCACCAGCACCTCGTCGCCGGCGGAGAGCGTGAGCTGCATCGCGAGATGCAGGGCCTGCGTGCCGCCGATCGTCACCCAGACCTGCTCGACCTCGGCGGCGATCCCGTTCTCGGCCGCCAGTTTGTCGACGATCGCCCGTCGAAGGGGCAGCATGCCGCCGTTCGGGTTGTAGTCCGTGTCGTCACGATCCCATGCGGCCGTCGCCGCGGCCGCGATGTGGGGCGCGATCGGCACGTCGGGCTCGCCGACCCCGAGCGAGATCACGCCCTCGAGTTCGGCCGCGATCTCATAGATCCGGCGGATGCCCGAGCCGGGCACCGAGGGGATGTGAGCGGCGAGCGACGGCATGCTTCAGGCTATCCCGGACGCTGCCGCTGCGATTGCCCGGCGACTCTCCGACCTGGTAACGTAGCTGCTTGGTTTGCGTGTGGTTTCCCACCACGCGAGTGGCCGGAGGCGCCCCTCTACCGCCCAGCCGGCAACATCCACACTTCCACGTAGCGAAAGACACAGTTTTCATGGCGAACATCAAGTCGCAGATCAAGCGCATCGGCACCAACAAGAAGGCGCAGGAGCGCAACAAGGCGGTCAAGAGCGAGCTCAAGACCGCCATCCGCGCCACCCACGCCGCCATCGCGGCAGGCGACAAGAAGCAGGCCGACGTCGCCCTCCGGCTCGCGAGCAAGAAGCTCGACAAGGCCACCTCGAAGGGCGTCATCCACGCCAACCAGGCCGCCAACAAGAAGAGCGCGATCAGCAAGGCTGTCGCCTCGCTTTGATCCAATCGTCGTCGGCTTGAGCCGTACGAAGAACGCCCCCACGCGAAGCGAGGGGGCGTTCACTCATGTTCGCCGCAATTCGGCAGAGAAGCTGCCGTTCCTGACGGGACGGGATCCGTCGCCGCTTAGCGCCCGCCGCGGGACGAGATGGTCTCGACCATCTTCTCCAAGGCGTAGACGGGATCGCGACCGCCGCCCTTGACCTGCGCGTCGGTCGCGGCGAGGGCTTCGATCGCGCGCCCGAGGCCGGCGTCCGTCCAGCCCTGCAGGTCGCGGCGCGCGCGGTCGACCTGCCAGGGAGCCAGCCCGAACCTCGAGGCGAGCTCGCCCGAACTGCCGCGCTGGCCCGAAAGCTTCGCCATCGTGCGCACCTTGCTCGCGAAGGCGGCCACCATCGGCACCGGGTCGGCCCCGGAGGCGAGGGCGTGGCGCAGCAGGCCGAGGGCCTCGCCGTGCCGACCGGCGATCGCCGCATCGGCGACGGCGAACGCCGTGGTCTCGACCCGGCCCGCGTAGTAGCGATCGACGATGGTCTCGGTGATCTCGTCGCTGGCGTCGGCGAGCAGCTGCCGGCACGCGGCGGCCAGCTCGGCGAGGTCGTCGCTGAACGCGGCGACCAGGGCGCGCTGAGCTCCCCCGGTGATGCGCCGACGGGCGGCGGCGAACTCGGCGGCCACGAAGTCGAACTTGTCGCTGTCGCGCTTCAGCTCGGCGCAGACGATCTCGATGCCGCCGCCGGTGCCGGCACGGATCGCATCCAGCAGCTTCTTGCCGCGCACCCCGCCCGCGTGCCGCAGCACCAGGTAGGTGTCGTCGGCCGGCATCTCGAGGTAGGCCAGCGCCTCCTCGAGAAAGGCGTCGCTGCTCTTCTCGACGTTCTCGACGCGCAGCAGCCTCGGCTCGCCGAACAGGCTCGGGCTCGCCAGGGTGATCAGCTCACCCGGTGCGTAGCTGCCGGCGTCGATATCCGAGACTTCGAGCGACGGGTCTTCGGCCTTCAGGATGTCGCGCAGCTGACGGATCGCCCGGTCGGCCAGCACGGTCTCGGTGCCGCTGACCAGTACCACGGGCGCCGGGCGAACGGCGTCCCAGGCGAGCTGCGGGATCGCCGCCTTCGCAGCGGCCGTCGGCCTGCCGGTCGGTCGCGCCATCCGCCGTCCTTTCGTCACGCCCAGACTATCCGGGGCCGCTGACGGGCGGGCGCGAGGGGGTCTGGGGCGTCGGCGTCGGCGTTGCGAGGCGGCCGGCTCCCGTCAGCTCCGCGTCGCGGACCACGTCGTCTGGCTTCTCGGTCCAGACCCGGATGTCGCCCGGGTGCGCGCCCGGCGCGACCAGCGTCAGCCCGTCGAGATCGGTGCGCAGGGGCCGGGTGCCCACGGCCGCCAGGATGCCCAACAGCTTCGCCGTCGGATGCCCGTAGTCGTTGCCCGCACCGACCCCGATCAGCCCGACCGTGGCGTGCAGCGCCTCGTACAGCCGCGCCGACTGATCGGCCGAGCCGTGATGCGCGACCTTGACGACATCCACCGGACGGACCTGCCCGGTGCCCAGCAGACGGGCCTGCGAGTCTTCGCCCAGGTCTCCGAGCAGGATGCCGCTGAGACATCCGCTCGAGCATGCACCTGCCCCGGTGACCTGGATCGTGACGCTCGCCGGATTGCCCGGCTCGACGCCGCGCGGCGGTGGCCACAGCACGTCCCACCGGAGTTCGCCCAGCATCCCCGACTCGCCGCGGCTCACCTGGTCGACCTCGGCGCCGTTCGCGCGCAGGTCGGATGCGATCCGCACATCGCCGGGGTCGCTCGGCGGCCCGATCAACACGCGGTCGACCTTGCCGTAGACCGCCGAGACGCCGCCGACGTGATCGAGGTCGTAGTGGGTGAGCACGAGCAGATCGATGTGGGTGATGCCCAGCTCGTCGAGGCAGTGCTGCAGCCGCGCCGGCTTGCGACCGGTGTCGTCGAGCGCGATCATGCCCTGACTGCGGATGACCGTCGCGTCACCCTGCCCGACATCGCAGAGCGCGAACTGCCAGTCGGCGGGTCGGGTGACGTTCTCGACGAGTTGCGACCCGGCCACGGTGGCGAGGTAGCCGACGAAGGCGATGATCAGGGCGCCGCGAGCAGCACGTCGCACCGGCGGCGGCGCTCCGCCGAGTGCGGCGACCAGCGCGGCAACGGTGAGAAGCGAGAGCAACAGGATGCCGGGCACGCCCGTCGGCCAGGGAGCCCGCGCGCCGGGAAGTCCGGAGAAGAAGGTCGCGACCGCAGCGATCCAGCTCGCCGGCAGCCACGCGATCGCCGACACGACCGTCGCCAGCGGCGGGAACAGCGGCGCCGCAACGCACGCGATCAGGCCGAGCACGGTGACCGGCGCCGCCGCCGGTTCGGCCAGCAGGTTGGCGGCCACTCCGTACAGCGGCAGCGACGGGTTCAGCATCAGCAGCACCGGCTGGCAGGCGAGCTGAGCGGCCAGGGGCACGGCGAGCACCAGCGCGAGCCCGTGGGGCAGCCATCGAGTCATCACCTCGGCGAGCGGGCGCGCGAGCAGCAGCAGGCCTGCCGTGGCGAGCACCGACAGCGCGAACCCGTAGCTGTGCGACAGCCACGGGTCGATCGTCAGCAGCACGACGACCGCGACGCAGAGCAGCGGGAAGCCGCGCGCCGCGCGCCCGGTGGCCAGCGCGATGAGGGCGACCACCGCCATCACCGCGGCGCGGATCACGCTGGGCTCGGGCGTCACGACCACCACGAACGCCGCGAGCACGAGTGCAGCCACCGCGAGCCGCGCGAGCCTCGGCAGGCCGGCGGCCGCACCGATTGCCAGGGCCAGGCCGACCACGATGGCGCAGTTCGCCCCTGAGACCGCCGTGAGGTGACTCAGGCTCGCCGTCTTCATCGCGTCGCCCAGAGTGGCGCTCACGGAGCTGGTGTCGCCGATCGCCAGTCCGGGTAACAAGGCGCCACCATCGCCGGGCAGCCCGGATGCCGCACTGCGGAAGTCGTGTCTCACGCGATCCGCTGCGGACAGCAGCGGGGGCGGCGCGCCCGCCCGTTCGGCGTCTGCGCGCACGAACACCAGGAACGCGACATCCTCTCCGGGCTCTGCCGCCTGCACGGTACCGGTGACCCGCAGCAGGCTGCCGATCTGCGCGCCGCGAATGGCGTCGTCGCCGGGCTGCCCGAACAGCAGGACCGGGGCGGCGAGCCCGACCGTCGAGCCGGCGATCCGCGCCGACTCTGCCGTTCCTGCGATCCGCCCGTCGACCGAGCGGCCCGAGACGGCGACGATGAGCTCGACCGTGCGGCCTGCGCGCGCGGCCTCGTTCAGGATCGGCGGCGACCGGACGCCTGACTGGGCCACGACGGACGTGACCGCAAGCGCTCCCCCGGCCAGAGCCAGAACGACCACTCCCCGCCACGAACCGGGCAGCCGGAGGACGGCCAGGACCACGGCGACCGCCCAGAGAACGACGGCGACGACGAACGTCCAACCGTTTGCCGGCGCCGCGACAGCCGCACCGGCACCGAGCCACGCCGTCGCCGCCACCGGGAGCAGCCGGAGGTCGGCGAGCGCTGTGCCCCTGGGCCTCATGTCGTGACGAGGTCTTTGAGCCCCTCGAAGGTCTTCTCGCCGATGCCCGAGACGCTCATCAGGTCTTCGATCGCCGTGAAGCGGCCGTTCGCGGCCCGCCAGGCGAGGATGCGCGCCGCCATGGCCGGCCCGACCCTCGGCAGGGTCTCGAGGGTGGGTTCGTCTGCCGTGTTGATGTTCACCTTGCCCGGGATGGCCGTGCCTGCGCCGCCACCCGACGCGGGAACAGCCTGCCCGACCGCCGGCACGATGATCTGCTCGCCATCGCTGAGGAACCGCGCGAGATTGAGGGCCGCGGGATCCGCGCTCGGGGTGAGCCCGCCCGCGGCCGCCACGACATCCACCGCCCGGTCGCCGTCGTGCAGCGCGTAGAGACCGGGACGGTTCACCTGACCGAGGATGTGGACGTAGATCACCGCCGCGTTCGACCCGCTCGCCCCGATCACCGAGGGGCCGACCGACGACAACCCGGTGGGCAGCGCAGACGGCGCCACGACCGACGACGCGCCGCGCGGCGTGATCGCGGTGATGAACACGGCGACCCCCAGGCCGACCAGCACCAGGATGAGCGCGGCCCCGACTCCCACCCGCACGCGGGCGCGGCGCGCGTCGGGAGTCGGAGCCGAACTCATGCCCGAAGGCTAGGCAGCGCCGAAGACCGGTGGCCGCGTCATCCCGAACTCTGTGAGTCGGCTAGGCCTTGGTCGCGATGTTGACGACGCGCGGAGCCTTCACGATCACGTTGACGATCTCGCGATCGCCGATCGAGCGCACCACGGCATCCGACGCGCGCGCCAGGGTCTCGAGGGCGTCGGCCGAGATCGTCGGCGCCACCTCGAGCCGGTCGCGCACCTTGCCGTCGACCTGCACGATCGCGGTGACCGAGTCCTCGACCAACAGGGTCGGGTCGGGCTTGCGCAGCCCGGCGAACGCGACACTCGCCGGGTAGCCCAGGCGTTCCCACATGTCCTCGGCGGTGTACGGCGCGAACAGACTGAGCAGCACGGCCACCACCTCGATCGCCTCGCGCACCGCGGGATCGCCCGCACCCGGCCCCGAGTCGATCGTCTTGCGGATCAGGTTGACCAGCTCCATCAGCCGCGCAACGACCACGTTGAACTTGAATGCCTCGAGCAGCCCGGGGGCATCGGCGAGCAGCCGGTGGGTCTGGCGGCGCAGCGCGGCGTCTCCGCCCTTCCAGTCGACCTCGGGCGCCGACGTGACCTCGCCCGAGATGCGCCAGGCGCGGGCCAGGAACTTGGCGGACCCGGTGGGCGAGACATCCGCCCAGTCGATGTCGTCCTCGGGCGGGCCGGCGAACGCCATCGTCAGGCGCAGCGCGTCGGCGCCGTGGGCGGCCAGCTCACTGGCGAACTCGACCAGGTTGCCCTTCGACTTCGACATCTTCGAGCCGTCCATGAGCACCATGCCCTGGTTGAGCACGGCGCTGAACGGCTCGGTGAAGCTCAGGTAGCCCAGGTCGAACAGCACCTTGGTGATGAAGCGCGCGTACAGCAGGTGCAGGATGGCGTGCTCGACGCCTCCGACGTACTGGTCGACCGGCGCCCACATCTCGGCCAGCTTCGGGTCGAACGCCATGGTGTCGTCGTTGGCGTTCAAGAACCGCAGGAAGTACCACGAGCTGTCGACGAAGGTGTCCATCGTGTCGGGGTCGCGTCGAGCCGGCGTGCCGTCTGGGAGCGTGACATCGACCCAGTCGGATGCCGCCCCCAGCGGGCTCTGCCCCTTGGGCTTCAGGTCGAGCCCGGCCGAGTCGGGCAGGCGCAGCGGCAGTTCGCTCTCGGGCACCGGATGCAGCGAGCCGTCCTCCGCGTGCAGGATCGGGATCGGCGTGCCCCAGTAGCGCTGGCGCGAGATCAGCCAGTCGCGCAGTCGATAGGTCTTCGCCGCCCGGCCCGTGCCTGCCGCCTCGAGCAGCTCGATGACGCGGGTGATCGCGTTCTGCTTGCTCAGCCCGTCGAGCGGGCCGGAGTTGATCATGCGGCCGGCCCCGGTCAGAGCGACTCCGGTGTGCGCAGGATCCAGCGCGGGCACGTCCTCGGCCTCGAGCATCTCGGGCGTGATGACCGGGATCGCCCCGGTCACCGGCGCGTTGGTGTCGACCACGACCTTGATCGGCAGGCCGAACTTCAGGGCGAAGTCGAGGTCGCGCTGGTCGTGCGCGGGCACCGCCATCACGGCGCCGTGGCCGTAGTCGGCCAGCACGTAGTCGGCGGTCCAGACCGGCATCCGCGCGCCGTTCACCGGGTTGATCGCCCATCGTTCGAGCGGGATGCCCGTCTTGACCCGGCCGGCATCCTGACGCTCGACCTCCGTCGACTTCTGCACCTGCTCCAGGTAGGCGGCGAACGCCTTCTGCACCGCGGGCGTCGACCCCGCGGCCAGTTCGGCGGCCAGCTCGGAGTCGGGGGCGACGACCATGAAGGTCGCCCCGAACAGGGTGTCGGGGCGCGTGGTGAAGACCGTGACCTTCTCGTCGTGGCCCTCGATCACGAAGTCGACGTCGGCGCCGATCGACCGGCCGATCCAGTTGCGCTGCATGGCGATCACCTTCGCGGGCCAGGTGCCCTCGAGCTGATTCAGGTCGTCGAGCAGCCGGTCGGCGTAGTCGGTGATCTTGAAGTACCACTGGGTGAGCTTCTTCTTGACGACCACGGCGCCCGAGCGCTCGCTCGTGCCATCCGGCAGCACCTGCTCGTTGGCGAGCACGGTCTGGTCGATCGGGTCCCAGTTGACCCAGCTGTCCTTGCGGTAGGCCAGCCCCTTCTCGTACAGCTTGAGGAACAGCCACTGGTTCCACTTGTAGTACTCGGGGTCGCTGGTGTGCAGCTCGCGACTCCAGTCGAAGCTGTTGCCATAGAGCTTGAAACTGCTCTTCTGCTGGGCGATGTTGGCGTACGTCCACTCGCGCGGATCCGTTCCGCGCTTGATCGCCGCGTTCTCGGCCGGGAGGCCGAACGAGTCCCAGCCGATCGGGTGCAGCACGTTGAAGCCCTGCTGGCGCCAGTAGCGCGCGACGATGTCGCCGTACGCGAAGGCCTCCGCGTGGCCCATGTGCAGGTCGCCGGAGGGATACGGGAACATGTCGAGCACGTACTTGCGCGGCTTGTTCGACCCTCCGTCGCTGGGCACGTCGAAGGGCTTCTCGGCCTCCCACCGCGCCAGCCACTTCTGCTGGATGCGGTCGATGTCGTACCGCTCGATGTCGTCGTCGACATTCTGCTGGTCGACGGAATCGGGAACGGTGCTGCCTTGCGAAGTCACGGAGCTCTCATTCAGTACCAGTCGGAGTGTGGATGCCGTCACGGCCGAGGCGCAGCAACCAAGCATCCACAGTACCGAACCGTCAGGGGCGGGCGGTGTTCCCGGGTCGTCGGCGCCCAGCGCTGCCAACAGCGCCGCGGCCTTGAGCTTCGCCTCGGCCAGCTCGTCGAGCGGCACCGAGAGCGCGGTGATCCCGCCGCCGGCTCCGACCGTCGCACCGCGCGCGTCGAGCACGATGCTGCGGATGGTCATCGCCAGATCGACGCGTCCGTCATGCCCGAGGTATCCGAAGCAGCCCGCGTACAGGCCGCGCGGCCTCTTCTCGAGGGCGTCGAGCACCTGGGTGGCGCGCAGCTTGGGCGCCCCGGTCATCGACCCGGCCGGGAAGCACGCCTCGATCGCATCGACGGGATCCCGACCCGCGGCCAAGCGACCCGTGACGGTGCTGACCAGCTGGTGCACCTGCGCATAGCTCTCGACCTCGAGCAGTTCGGTGACGGTGACCGTGCCGAGTTCGCACACCCGGGCGAGGTCGTTGCGCATCAGATCGACGATCATCAGGTTCTCGGCGCGCTCCTTCTCGCTGGCGAGCAGTTCTGCGGCCAGCTCGGCGTCGGCCGCGGGCTCGCTCGCGCGGGGGCGCGTGCCCTTGATCGGCCGGGTGCGCACCAGCCCCGCGGGGTCGATGTCGAGAAAGCGCTCCGGCGATGCGCTCAGCAGGCTGACGCCTCCGATCCTGATCAGCCCGCCGTGATGGGTCGGACTGGAGGCGCGCAGCCGCAGGTACACCGCGAGCGGGTCGAATCGGCCGGCCACCTCGGCCTCGGTCGTGAGACAGAGCTGGTAGGCCTCGCCCGCGCGGATCGCCGACTGGCAGGCCTCGATGTTGGCGAGGTACTCGGCGTCGGTCTCGTGCCAGCGCGCGGCCGCGGGTTCCGGTGGGGGCGGTGCGGGCGCGGGCGCGCCGACCGTCACGCCGATGACATGGTCGCGCCAGGCGGCGAGTTCTCCCGTCCAACTGGTGCCGAGCGCCAGCAGCTCTGCCTGCCCGGTCGCGCCGTCGATCGCGATCGCGCGGTCGACGCGCAGGAACGCGGCATCCGGATAGCGCGACCGCCTGCCGACCACCGCCCCGGTCGTCTGCGCCCTCAGTTCGTAGCCGAGCCAGCCGACCAGCCCGAGTCGAAACGCGAGCTCGTCGCCATCTGCATCCGCGATGCCGTGCGCGCTCGGCTCGCCCACCCCACGAAGCACCTCCCAGACATTCTCGGCGTCCACCCGCACCCGGGTGCCGGCGCCGAGATAGCTGACGCCGTCGGCGCCGCTGTCGAGCCAGAAGACGTCGTCCCGATCGCCGTAGAGTGCCGCGAACACCTCGCCCGGATCGAATCCGGGCCCGAGCGGGAGCCTCACGAGCGGCGGATGCATAGCCTTAGCGTATGAGCGCCGCGACGACCTCCCGCTGGCGGGGCGGCGTGCTCGAAGCCCGGGACGACTGCGATGTCGCCCCCGCGACCATGCTGGTCGCCGACTCGTGGCTGGTGACCGAGGGGGCCGTGCTGGCCATCGGACTGCACCGCGCGCGCTTCGTCGACGCGGTGTCCGAGCTCGCCGAACGGCACGGGCGCACCGCCGAGGTCGACGACCTCGACCTCGATTCGTTCTGGGATGCCGCGATCTCGAGCATCCCGCGGGCCGGCGACTGGTTTCCGCGGGTCGAGTTGCGGGTGCAGCACGACGCCGCAGAGCTGCTGCTGCGGATGCGCCCCGCCCCCGCCCGCCGTCGCTCCCTCAGGCTCGTGACCTTCCGCGGCCGCGACCCGCGTACCGAGCCCTGGATCAAGGGGCCGGATCTCGAGGCGATGACCCGCTTGCGCACCGAGGCGCAGCAGCACGGCGCCGACGAGGCTGTGCTGCTCGACACCGCCGACGGCCGTGCCGGTGTCGTCGCCGAGGGCTCGACCACCGCGCTGGCGTGGTGGACCGGCGAGGCCCTCTGCGTCCCCTCGATCGAGTTGCCGCGCGTCGACTCGGTGACGCTGCGCACCGTGCTGGCTCTGGCGACCGCGACCGGGGTCGACGTGCTGCACGATGAAGTGACGCCCGAGGCACTCGAGGGCTGCGAGGTGTGGGCGCTGAACTCGCTGCACGGCATCCGCATCGTCACGGGGTGGGTCGACGGTCCCGCGACGGCCGAGCTGCCCGGCCGACTCGAACGCTGGCGCACGCGGCTCGACGCCCTGCGCAAGCCCTTGCCCGCGGCATCCGGTGCGTCGCCGGCTGCGCATGACCCGCTCGGCTCGGAGCAGACGTGAGCGACCCGCTCGGCTGGATTCTCGGGGTCGTCCAGCACGTCGACCCGATCACTCGCTCGCTGCTCGCCGCGCTCGGGATGTTCTGCGAGACGACGATCCTGATCGGGCTGATCATTCCGGGCGACACCGTCGTGCTGGTCGCGAGCACGGGCGTGAGCGACCCGGCGCAGTACGTCGGGATGCTGGCCGCCGTCATCATTGGATCGCTGGCCGGTGAGAGCGTCGGCTTCACCCTCGGCCGCTGGTTCGGCCACCGCATCCGCCGCTCGAAGCTCGGGCAGCGGATCGGCGAGGGCAATTGGGTGCGGGCCGAGCGCTACCTGGAGCGACGCGGTGGAATCGCCGTGTTCGCCTCGCGGTTCCTGCCCGTGCTGCATGCGCTGGTGCCGCTGACCGTCGGCATGACCCAGTGGAGGTACCGGCGCTTCATCAGCTGGACGGCTCCGGCCTGCATCATCTGGGCGCTGGCCTACGTCACGGTCGGCACGCTCGCGGCGAACGGGTATCGCGACCTGACCGCCCAGCTCCATTGGGCGGGGTACCTCTTCGGCGGGGTGGTGCTCGTATTCTTTGTGGCCGTGCTGCTGATCCGACGCGCGGTCGAGCGCCGGGAGGCCCGCCACTGGACCGCGGAACGCGCGGAGGAGCATCCCGACTCGCAACCCCCTTCATCTGACGCAAACGGGTAGTCGCGCCAGGGCGGGCAGCGCGTTCGCGTCAGATGAGGGTCGGCGAGATGGGCGGGGCGCGAAAAAGGGGTGGATGCCGCGGCATCCACCCCTTCGTTCGTTGCGACTACTTGATGAAGCCGTTGGCCTTCAGCCAGTCGGACGCGACCGTCTTCGGATCGGCCTTCTCATCGCCGCCGGTGCGCTTGTTGAAGTCGAGCAGGTCCTTGGTGGTCAGCTTGGCCGAGATCTTGTTGAGCAGGGCGCTGATCTTGCCCGCCTTGCTCGCCGTGACGATCGGCACGACCTGCTGCGACGCGAACAGGTTCTTCGGGTCGGTCAACGTCACGAACTTGTCGTCGATGATCGACGTCGTGGTCGAGTAGATGTCGGCGACCTGGACCGTGCCATCCTGCAGGGCTTTCGCCGTCGCCGGACCACCGCTGTCGTTGATCGCCTGGAACGAGAGGTTCGTCAGCCCGTACACGCTCTGCAGGCCGGGAAGGCCGTCGGGGCGGGTCTGGAACTCGGGGTTGGCTGCCACGATGACCGTGCCCGGGACGTTCGCCAGGTCGGCGATCGACGACAGGTTGTGGGCCTTCGCGTAGTCGGCGGTCACGTTCAGGGAGTCGGAGTCCGCGGCCTCTGAGAAGTCCAGGGCCTTCAAGGTCTTCGGCAGGGCAGCGTCGAGAGCCGTCTTCACATCGTCACCCGACTTGGCATTGGCGGCCTTGTCGAGGTACGACAGGATGCTGCCCGCGTACTCGGGGATCAGATCGATCTCGCCCTTCTGCAGCGCCGCGTAGTAGGCGGCACGCTGACCGATGTTGATCTTGTAGCTGACCGTGACGCCGTCGGCCGCGAGAGCCTGCCCGTAGACGTATGCCAGGGTCGCGTTCTCGGGGAACGCGGCCGAGCCGACCACGATCGACGTCTTGCTCGCGCTGCCTCCGCCGCCCAGCGACGAGGGGCTCGAGCATCCGCTGAGGGTGAGCGCCGCTGCTGCCGCCACCGCGACACCCGCGATGATGGCTCTGTTGTGCCTCTTCATGACTGCATACCTTCCTGGAGAGCCCGCGGACGGCGTGCCCGCGTGCGATGGGGGGGACCGTTCGGATCCGTGCGGCCGAGCGCGACTCCACGCGGCACCACGAATCGTTGCGCGACGGCGAGAACGCCATCGACGACCAGAGCGAGCGCGGTGATCAGGATCGCGCCCGCAAGCAGTTGGATGTAATCGCCGGTGTTCACACCGTTGATCAGGTAGATGCCGAGACCGCCGAACGCGAAGGCCGACGCGATCCCGAGCGTGGCGATCACTTGCAGGGCGGTGGCCCGCAGACCGCCGATCAGCAGCGGAAGCGCCAGCGGGATCTCGATGCGGGTGATGATCTGCCACTCGGTCATGCCGAGCGCCCGAGCGGCGTCGATGGTCTGGCGATCCACCGACTCGACGCCGGCATAGGCGCCCGCCAGCATGGGCGGAACGGCCAGGATGACCAGGACGATCGCGATCGGGAGCAGGCCGATGCCGGTGAGCAGGATCAGGATCGACAGCAGGCCCAGCGTCGGCAGCGCGCGGGCGACATTGCTGATCAGGATCGCGGCGCCGCGGCCCTTGCCGGTGTGCCCGATCGCGACTCCGATCGGCAGCGCGATCGCGACGGCGATGAGCACGCACAGGCCGCTCACCCCGAGATGCTCGAGCACGTGACCCGAGACGTCGGGACCGCTCGTCCAGTGGGCGGGGTCGAAGATCCACGCGAAGGCGTCGCCGAAGAGGTTCACAGCGCTGCCACCTGGTCGGCGGTGTTCACCTGGGGCGAGGCCACGGCCTGCGTGCGATTCCAGGGGGTCGTCGCGCGACCGGTGCGCGACAGGACCACGTCGTAGAGAGCGGCGAGCACCAGAATGCAGACGATCCCGACGATCGCCTCGGTGGGGAACGACCGCTGGAAGGCGTCCACGAAGAAGGAGCCCAGCTGATCGATCCCGATCAGGGCGCCGATGCTCGCGATGCTCACCGTGCTCACCGAGACCACGCGGATGCCGGCCAGCAGCACCGGGACGGCGAGCGGAAGCTCGACGATGAAGAACCGCTGCCAACCCGAGAACCCGATGGCGGTCGCTGACGCCAGCACGTCCCGAGGCACCGAGGCGAAGGCGTCAGCTGCCGAGCGCACCATGATCGCGATCGCGTAGATGCTGAGCGCGAAGACCAGGTTGAGCGGATTCAGGATCGCCAGCCCGAGCACCACCGGGACGAGGACCAGCAGCGCGATCGACGGGATCGTGTACAGGATGCCGCCCACCGACAACAGGATCGACCGCGCGGCCTTCGACCGGCTGGCCGCATAGCCGAGGGGTATGGAGAGCACCAGCCCGATCACGATCGGCGGGGCGGTCAGAGCCAGATGCTCCAGAATGCGCCCCCCGATCAAGCCGAGGTTGCTGCCGATCCACACCCAGTTCATCAGGCGTCGCCCGCCTGGTCGGTCTTGTTCGAGACGCTGCGCGACTTCGGGCTGGGCTGAACTCCACCCGACTGGGCCACCGCGAGCCGCCCATCGGGAGCCGCGATGACGCCGACCGGGTAGCCGCCGGCATCCACCAGAACGCGGTCGTTGCCGCGCGATGCCGCAGGCGACACGGTGAGGCGGCGCTTGCCGCGATCGGCGCCGATGAAGGTTGCGACGAAATCGTTGGCCGGCTGGGCGAGGATCTGCTCGGGCGTGCCCTGCTGCACGATGTGGCCGCCCTGCTCGAGCACGACCACCTGATCGCCCAGCAGGAACGCCTCGTCGATGTCGTGCGAGACGAAGACGATCGTCTTGGCGAGTTCTTTCTGCAGGCGCAGCACCTCTTGCTGCAGTTCGTCGCGCACGATCGGGTCGACGGCGCTGAACGGCTCGTCCATGAGCAGGATGTTCGGGTCCACCGCCAGCCCGCGAGCCACGCCGACGCGCTGCTGCTGCCCGCCCGAGAGCTGGCTCGGATAGCGGTCGGCGAGGGTGCGGGAGAGCCCGACGGTGTCCATCAGCTCGAGCGCCCGCTTTCTCGCGGTCGCCTTCGGCACACCCGTCAACCGCGGCACCGTGGCGATGTTCTCGGCGACGGTGCGGTGCGGAAGCAGGCCGGAGTTCTGCATGACGTAGCCGATCCCGCGGCGCAACTGAACGGGTTCGATCTTCGAGATGTCGTGCCCGTCGATCTCGACGGCGCCCGAGGTGGGGTCGACCATCCGGTTGATCATGCGCATCAGGGTGGTCTTGCCGGAGCCCGACGAGCCGACCAGCACCGTGATCTGCCGCGCCGGGATCACCAGGCTGAACCCGCGGACCGCGTGCGTGCCATCTGGATAGGTCTTGGTGACATCGCGGAACTCGATCATCGACGCGTTCCCCTCGGTGAGCGCACGCCGATTCAGGCGCGCGGATACTTCAGAACCTATTCGGAACCACCGTCACTGCGGATGTGTCCCGCGGAAGGTGTCAGCTACCGCTCAGTCGAGCGGCGGCCATGACGAGGTTCAGCGCGTGGACGCGGGGAAGTATTCCTTCAGGAGCGAATTCGCCGCCGACATCGCGTGACGCAGGATCACCGCGTCGCCGTTCGGGTCGCGTCGGAAGGCGTCAGCGGCGATCGCATCGACGAGCGTGAGGACCGACTGGAGCGCGACGGCGGCCTCGACGCTGTCGACCATCTGGAATCGATCGATCAGGATCGCCATGGCGCGATCCGAGAAGGCGCGCAAGGCCGGAACGCCCGGGAACGGGCGCAGATCGAGCACGTCGCCGAAGCGGAGCGCCGCAAATCCGGGCTCGCTGCGGAACGCCGAGGTGAACACCTCGAATCCGGCGGTGA
>DASTNC010000002.1:0-12645 GCA_035721225.1 Pseudolysinimonas sp. | reverse complement strand
ACCAGTCGTGCACGGTTCCGTCTGCGAGGCGGTTGTAGGGCAGGTAGGCGGTCTCGTAGGGGTACTTTCCTGCTTCGTCCAGGTCGAGGTCGACGCCCAGGCCCGGCTTCTCGCCGGGGTGGAGCATGCCGTCGTTCCAGGTGAACGACTGCTGGAACACGGCATCCGTCTTCGCGCCGTGCTTCATGTACTCCTGGATGCCGAAGTTGTGGATGCTCAACCCCAGATGCATCGCGGCGGCCATGCCGACCGGCGAGATGTCGGTGGGCCCGTGCATGCCCGACTTGATCTGGTACTGCCCGGCGTATTCGAGGATCTTCTTCAGATGCGTGATGCCGCCGGTGTGGGTGACGGCGCTGCGCACGTAGTCGATGAGCTGCTCGCGGATCAGCTGCTGGTAGTCCCAGACGCTGTTGAAGATCTCGCCGATCGCGAGCGGCGTCGTGGTGTGCTGGCGCACCAGGCGCAGCGCCTCCCGGTTCTCGGCCGGGGTGCAGTCCTCGAGCCAGAACAGGTCGTAGGGCTCCAGCGACGTGCCCAGCTTCGCGGCCTGGATCGGCGTCATCCGGTGATGGCCGTCGTGCAGCAACGGCAGCTCGGGCCCGAACTCGTTGCGCACCGCCTCGAACACCCGCGGGATGTGGCGCAGGTAGGCACGGGTGTCCCAGTCCTCCTCGGCCGGGAACGCGCCGCGTTGCGCCGGCTCGTGGTCGTAGCGCACGCCCGTGTTGCCCGCCGACGTGGCATTCGAGGCGATCCCGTAGATCGCCTTCAGACCCGGCACCCCGCTCTGGATCCGGATGGCGCGATACCCCTGCGTCAGATGGCTGCGCACGCTGTCGAACAGCTCCTCGGTGCTCTTGCCCGAGGCGTGACCGTAAGCCAGCAGGCCGGTGCGGGATGCCCCGCCCAGCAACTGGTACAGCGGCATGTTCGCCGCCTTGGCCTTGATGTCCCAGAGCGCGACATCGACCGCCGAGATCGCCGCCATCGTCACCGGACCCCGCCGCCAGTACGCCCCCCGGTACAGGAACTGCCAGGTGTCCTCGATCCGGTGCGCGTCCAGCCCGATCAGCAGCGGAGCGACATGATCCCTGAGGTAGCTGACCACCGCCAGCTCGCGTCCGTTCAGGGTCGCGTCACCCAGCCCGGTCAGACCGTCGTCGGTCGTCAACTTGAGGGTGACGAAGTTGCGGTCCGGGCTGGTCACGACGACCTCGGCCTTATCGATTCTCATGGGGTCCCTTCGGTGGCGGCGGTCAGGATGGCGAGAAGCTCGGGAGCGTCGGCCAGGGCTCGCCGCGTGGCGGCACCGCTGCGGCCGGCGGCGCGTTCGGCGAGAAGCACGGGGAGCAGCCGCACCCGCACCTTGGTCGGCGCCTGGTCGGCGATGTCGGTGAGGCGGTGGGCGATCCGCGGGTTGGCGAAGCGCTGTCGCAGCTGCGCCAGGTAGGCCGGGATGTCGAGGCCTGCGCCCGTCAGGTGGCGCTCGGCCTCGTCCCAGAAGCCGGTCACGAGCGCGGCGCACGACGGGTCGGCGAACGCCGCCGCGACCGTTTCGTGCCCGCGGCCCGGCCCGGATGCGGCGAGGATCGTGTGCGCCCCGTTCAGCAGCCAGAGCTTGCGGCGCTCGAAGGGCTCGACATCGTCGACGAACCGGGCGCCCGCACTCTGCCACTGCGGCCGACCGGCCGGGAAGTCGCCCTGCAGCACCCAGTCCGCGAACGGTTCGGTGACGACGGGGGCGGCATCCTCCCAACCGGATGCCATGCGCAGCCCCGCGAGTTCGGCCTCGGTCAGGTGCGGGGTGATCCGGTCGACTGAGGTGGAGACGAAGCTCACCATCTCGTCGATCCAGCCGGCGAGCGAGCGGTCGAGCGCGGTCGCCAGCCCCAGCACCGCGGCGCGGGTGGCGGCGCCATTGGCCGGCAGGTTGTCGCAGCTCACGATCGCGATCGGCCCGCTGCGAGCCATCCTGCGCGCCTCGAGACCCATGACCAGGCGGCTCAGCGCGAGGGGGGCGCGGTCGTCGAGCCGATAGCCCGCCTCGGTGATGGTCAGCGTGACGACGGCCGTCGCGGGCGCCGCGAGCAGCTCGGTGAACCGCGGGGAGTCACCTGGGTGGGCCTCGACCAGACTGCCGATCACCGAGACGTCGTCGGTCGCGGGGCCGCGCTCGATCAGCGAGTACAGGCCGTCCTGGGCGGTCAGGCGTTCGGCCAGTCCGCCGCTGCGCACGGTGAACCCGGCGATCCCCCAGTCGGTGCGGTCGGCGGCGCGCTCGGTGCACCAGGCCTGATGCGCGCGCTGGAAGTTGCCGAGCCCGAGATGCACGATCCGCACGGGCGGGCGGTCGACGCCGACGGCGTCGCGCGAGAGCGCGGTCACAGGCGCCACGCCGTCCGGGGGATGGCGTCGACCAGGTCTCGCGCCGCGCGCATCGCCGACTCCTCGTCGAGCCGGCCCTCGCCGACGAGGCGCGCCAGGAACGCGGCATCCAGTCGCCTGGCCATGTCGTGGCGGGCCGGGATGGAGAGAAACGCGCGGGTGTCGTCGACGAATCCCGAGCCGCGGTAGAAGCCGGCGGTCTCGGTCGCGGCGGCGCGAAACCGAAGCACGGCATCCGGGGCGTCGAGGAACCACCAGGGGGCGCCGAGGAAGACGGCCGGGTAGAAAGCGGCAAGCGGGGCGAGCTCGCGCGAGTAGGTCGTCTCGTCGACCGTGCACAGGATGAGGTGCAGGCGCGGGTCGGCGCCGAAGCACTGCAGCAGCGGGCGCAGGTTGCGCACCCACTCGGTCGCCACCTGGATGTCGTGGCCGGTGTCCGGCCCGAATCGCTCGAATGTCGGCTGGTGGTGGTTGCGCAGCACACCGGCGTGGATCGTCATGACCAGCCCGTCGTCGACGCTCATCCGGGCCATCTCGAGCAGCATGCGGCCGCGGAAGGCCCGCGCCTCTGCCGCGCTGATGGTGCCGGCTCGGGCTGCCTCGAACAACCGTGACGCCTCGGCGTCATCCAGGTCGGCCGTGTACGGCTCGAGCACGCCGTGGTCTGCCGAGACGGCGCCGTTCTCGACGAAGAACGTCCGCCGCGCGGCCAGGGTGTCGAGGTAACCGGCAAAGGAGGTTGCACCGAGGCGCTCGATGCGCTCACCGAACCCCGGCGACTCCGGGTCGAGAGAGGCATCCGGCCGGAAGGTCGGGATGACGCGCCCCCGAAACGACGGGTCCGCGGCCAGCGCGCGGTGCGCCTCGAGTTCGTCGAGCGGATCGTCGGTAGTGGCGAGCACCTCGATGCCGAATCGCTCGAACAGCGCGCGCGGCCGGAAGGCCGGCGTGGCGAGCGTCGTGGCGATGGCGTCGTACAGCGCGTCGGCGTTGCCGGCTTCCGGCTGCTCGTCGATGCCGAACTGCTCGACCAGGATCGAGCTCAGCCAGTATCCGGACGCCGTGCCGGCGAAGCGGCGCCAGTCGCGGCAGAAGATCCGCCACACCTCGCGGGGGTCGACGGGCACCGCAGGGTCGAGCCCGAGTCGCTCGAGCGGCGTACCCGCCGCGTGCAGCAGCCGCGTCACGTAGTGGTCGTGCCGCACCAGCAACTCCACCGGATCGGAGAACGGCAGGTCGTCGAGCAGCAGGCGCGCGTCGACGTGGCCGTGCGGCGAGAGGATCGGCGCCTCCGACACGGTGTCGTACAGCCGGCGCGCGATCGCGCGGGCGGCGGGTTCGATCGGCAGCAGCCGGTCGGCGTCGAGGCCGAGTCTCACCCGTTCATTGTCCTCCGGCAGGAGCGCCAGAATGGACACAAGCACGAAGGAGACCCCGTGGCCCTGAAACTCGGATACAAGGCATCCGCCGAGCAGTTCGATCCCCGGGAGCTGGTGGAGATCGCGGTGGCCGCCGAGGCGCACGGCATGCAGAGCGTGGCCGTGAGCGATCACTTCCAGCCCTGGAGGCACGAGGGCGGGCACGCGCCGTTCGCCCTGACCTGGATGGCCGCGGTGGGCGAGCGCACGACGACCATCCAGATCGGCACCTCGGTGATGACGCCGACCTTCCGCTACAACCCCGCCGTGCTCGCGCAGGCCTTCGCCAGCATGGGCGTGATGTACCCCGGCCGCATCATGCTCGGGGTCGGCACCGGAGAGGCCCTCAACGAGATCGCCACCGGATGGACGGGCGAGTGGCCCGAGTTCACGGAGCGCTTCGCCCGCCTGCGCGAGTCGGTCGACCTGATGCGACGGCTCTGGACCGAAGACCGCGTGAACTTCGACGGCGAGTACTACACGACGGTCGACGCGTCGATCTACGACCGGCCCGAGACGCCGATCCCGGTGTACATCGCCGCGGGCGGCCCCGTTGTGGCTCGCTACGCCGGACGCGCGGGCGACGGCTTCATCTGCACCTCGGGCAAGGGGATGGCCCTGTACACCGACGAGCTCATCCCGGCCGTCAAGGAGGGCGCCGAGAAGGCCGGCCGCAGCTACGACGGCATCGACCGGATGATCGAGATCAAGCTGTCGTACGACACCGACCCGAAGGTCGCGCTCGAGAACACCCGCTTCTGGGGGCCCCTCGCGCTCGGCAAGGAGCAGAAGCACGACATCACCGACCCCATCGAGATGGAGAAGGCGGCGGATGCGCTGCCCATCGAGCAGATCGCCTCGCGCTGGATCGTCGGCTCCGATCCCGACGAGGTGGTGGCGGGAGTCAAGCAGTACGTCGACGCCGGCTTCACCCACCTGGTCTTCCATGCACCCGGCCACGACCAGCGGCGCTTCCTCGAGCTGTTCGAGCGCGACCTCGCGCCGCGGCTGAGGGCGCTCGGCTCATAGCCTCGGCGCGCCGCTCGCTCGGCTCATCATGATCCGTCGAGACCCCGGCCTGGGGCGGGCGGGCTCGACGCGAACCACGGCAGGTCGATGACCTCGACCGGCGCGCCCTCGGCCGTCCCTCCGTCCGGGACGACGAGGAGACCACTGGCGTCGGCCAGACCACGGGTCGTTCCGGCTCCCTGCCACGGAACGAGCGCGATGCGGTCGTTCACCAACCTGTAGGGCATCAGCCGCGTCGAGCCTGCGCGGCCGACCACGTCGATGCCACGGAGCCCGCGCGCAGGGCGGGGCGCTCGACCCGAGAGGCCGGCGATCACCGGCTCACCGAGTGTGATCATGGCGACCATCGCGGCGAGCGGATTGCCCGGCAGGCACAGCACCAGGCGGCCATCCGGAAGCCGGGCGAGTGTGGTCGGGCCGCCGGGGCGCATGGCGACCCCGTCGAGCAGCACCCTCGCGCCCAGCGCCTCCAGTGCCGGACGTACGTGGTCTGCCGGGGAGGAGCCGGTGCCTCCTGTGGTGACGATGAGCGACGCCTCCGACTCGCGGATCGCGCGGATCGTGTCGTCGAGGTCATCCGCGATCCGTCGGGCAGCCGTCACCCTCGCCCCCAGCATCGGCAGGAGTGTGGGCAGCTGGATGCCGAAGGTGTCGCGCACGAAACCGGGTGCCGGGATTCCGGCGGTGATCACCTCGTCGCCGGTCAGGACGAGCGCGACCTCGGGCTGGGCATGCACCCAGAGGTCGTCGAGCCCCGCGGACGCGGCAAGGGCGATGTGGGCGGGATTCAGCACCACCCCCGCGGCGATCAGCACGTCGCCCCGGGCCGCGTCGGTGCCGCGGGGGCGGATGTGCTGCCCCGGGCGCGGTTCATCCGCCCGGTGCGAGTGGAGAACGCCATCGACGACCGTCCCGCTCTCGCTGCGCAGCACCGCGCCGGGCTCGCTCGCCACCGACCCCCCGGTGACGATGGCGCGCGCCTGACCGGGAGCCGGCTCGGCGTGCGTCAGCGTCCAGGGTCCTTCGCCGACGGTGAGCCAGCCGTCCATCGCCGAGGAGGCGAAGTGCGGAAGGTCGATCGGCGCGAGGGCGTCTCGCGCCAGGCCTCGACCCGTGCACGCGGCGAGGTCGACCTGCTCGGACGGCAACGCGACGGGTGCCGCGGCCGCGATCGCCCGGGCCTCGTCCCAGGAGGTGCGGGTGCTCACGACCCGGAGTCGGGCGAGGCGAGCGCGCGCGCGACGGCGATGGCCTCGCTCACCGCATCCGGTCGGCCGTCGTGGGCGTTCATGCCGGCCGCGTATCCGACCAGGAAGGTGGTCAGCGGAGCTGCGGCCCGCACGACGGTGTGGGCGGCGACGCCGGCCAGCGCGAGGATCGCGTCGACGTCGGCGGCGGGGACTCCGAGCGCGGCGCTCAACCGGTCGTTCCAGTCCGCCACCAGCTCTGCCGCGCTGTCGTCGTCAGCCATGGGCACCTCTTCTCATCTCGTGACGCCGAGGTTCGCGGCATCCTGCCAGGTGTCCACGTCATCGGTCGAGCCCGCCGGCACGAGCACCCGGTCGAGGGCCAGCCCCTCGACCAACTGCCTCATCGATGCGTCACGGGTCGGGATCGACGAGAAGCGGGCCGCGAGGGCCGAGGTCGAATACACGGCCACGAGGTACTGGTCGCGGGCCTCCCCGTCGACGGCGATCACGCCGTCTGCAGGCTCGTCGGCATGCTCGATCCGCTCCTGGAGCGCCCGGACCGCGGCAGCCGAGCCCGGCACGTCGCAGGCCAGGACGAGCGTGTGGGTGCGGGATCCCGCCGCGAGCGCACCGAGCCCCGCCGCGATCGCGGCGACCGGCCCGGAGTGCGGGGGAGACTCGCGAGCGACGGTATAGCCGGTCGCCGCGGCGACGTCGCCGACCACGACCACTTTTCGAGCTCCGGTCGCCGCGCGGAGCGCGAGCTCGAGCAGGGTGACCGCGTCTCGGCGCAGGTCCGACTTCGACACCCCTCCCAGGCGGCTTCCGCGGCCACCCGCCAGGACGATCGCGTCGAAGTCCATGGGCTCAGCCTATGTCAGCCGTCGACGCCCCTATGGGGCTTTGACACCGTGTGATAGGCATGCACAATGGGACGCATCACCGCGCGGCGACAGATCGTTCGGATCGTGGTGGGAACATCGCGCACCAATCGCGACGACGTTCTGGCCGTCGAAGAACCCCTCGAGATCAGAGTGGCCGGTTCCGCTCTCTCGATCACCATGCGCACGCCGGGCCACGATTTCGATCTCGCAGCCGGGTTCCTGGTCTCGGAGGGCGTGATCGCCCGAGCGGAGCAGCTGGCGGCGATCCGCTACTGCGCGGGGGCGACCGCAGAGGGCGAGAACACCTACAACGTGCTGGACGTCTCGCTGGCGCCCGGCGTGCCGCGTCCCGATCCGAGCATGGAGCGCAACTTCTACATGACCAGTTCGTGCGGTCTGTGCGGCAAGGCCAGCATCGACGCCATCACGACACGGTCGGCCCACCCGGTCGCGGCCGACCCGGTCGCGGTCGATGACGAGTTCCTCGCCACCCTGCCGGATCGCCTTCGCGAGGGGCAGGACGTGTTCGACAAGACGGGTGGCCTGCACGCCGCCGCACTGTTCGACGCGCGATCCGGTCGCCTTCTCGCGCTGCGCGAAGACGTCGGGCGGCACAATGCCGTCGACAAGGTGGTCGGCTGGGCGCTGAAGGAAGGTCTCTTGCCGCTCACCGGCACCGTTCTCATGGTTTCCGGGCGCGCAAGCTTCGAACTCGTGCAGAAGGCATCGATGGCCGGGATCCCGATCCTCGCCGCGGTCTCCGCGCCCTCGTCGTTGGCCGTCGACCTCGCGCAGGAGGTCGGGATCACCATCGTCGGCTTCCTGCGCGGCAACTCGATGGTCGTGTATTCGGGGTCCGAGCGAGTCGTCTCCGAGCAGGAGGTCCACGTCTGATGAGCAAATCGGAACAGGACGGGAGCACGGAGTACCCCGACCTCGAGGTCGGCCACAAGGAGGACTGGGCGGTCGGAGTCCCGGCCATCCTGCACTCGATGGGTCCCGCGCTCCGTGACATGGGGCCGATCCGCACCGCCGAGCTGATGACCTCGATCAATCAGAAGGACGGCTTCGACTGCATGAGTTGCGCCTGGCCGGACCCCGGCAAGCGCAACGTGCTGGAGTTCTGCGAGAACGGGGCGAAGGCGGTGACCTGGGAGGCGACGCCGACGACCGTGCCGACGAGCTTCTGGGCCGAGAACTCGCTGACCAGCCTGCTCGACAAGTCGGAGTATTGGCTCGGGATGCGGGGTCGGCTCGTCGAGCCGGTCTACAAGGCCGCCGGCTCCGACTATTACGAGCCGGTCAGCTGGGATCGGGCGTTCTCGATCATCTCTGAGAGGCTCAACGGACTCGCCTCGCCCGATGAGGCCGCCTTCTACACGAGCGGTCGTACGGCGAACGAAACGGCGTTCGCCTATCAGTTGTTCGTGCGCGCCTTCGGTACCAATAACCTGCCGGACTGCTCGAACATGTGCCACGAGTCCACCGGGACCGCGTTGGGCGAGACGATCGGGATCGGCAAATCGACGATCGCCTACGACGATTTCGAGAAGTCCGATCTCATCATCGTCATGGGGCAGAACCCGGGCACCAACCATCCTCGGATGCTGACGGCGCTCGAGGATGCGAAGCGCAACGGTGCGACGATCGTGGCCGTCAACCCGCTGCCCGAGGCCGGTCTCATCCGCTACAAGAACCCGCAAAAGGTGCGCGGCATCGTCGGCACGGGCACCGTAATCGCCGACCACTTCCTCCAGATCCGGTCCGGCGGAGACATGGCCCTGCTCCAAGCCATCTCGCAGAGGGTTCTCCGTGCCGAGGAGTCCGCTCCCGGAACCGTGCTCGATCACGAGTTCCTCGCTGAGCACACACTGGGTCTCGAGGCCTTCGCCGAGCACATCCGCGACCTCGACGACGCTGTGGTTCTCGAGGCCACCGGGCTCACCGCCGAGCAGATCGACCTCGTCGCCGAGCTGTACATCAGGTCCGAGCGCGTCATCATCACCTGGGCGATGGGCCTGACCCAGCAGAAGAATGCGGTGGCCACCCTCAAAGAGCTCATCACCCTGCTGCTGCTCCGCGGGAATATCGGCAAGCCCGGTGCGGGTGCCTCCCCGATCCGCGGGCACAGCAACGTGCAAGGCGATCGCACGATGGGCATCTGGGAGCAGATGAGCGACACCTTCCTCGATTCGCTCCAGCGGGAGTTCGGGTTCGATCCGCCGCGCAAGCACGGTGCGGACTCGTTGCAGACCGTCAGGGGTCTGCAGAACGGCGACATCAAGGTCTTCTTCGCGATGGGGGGCAACTTCGTCGCGGCGATCTCGGACACCGCCGCCGCGGAAGCGGCGATGCGCGGGACGCAGTTGACGGTGCAGGTGTCGACGAAGCTCAACCGGTCTCATGTCGTGACCGGGGCGGAGGCCCTGATCCTGCCGACGCTCGGACGCACGGAGGTCGACATCCAGGCCACCGGCCCGCAGTTCCTGTCGGTGGAGGACAGTGTGTGCGCGGTGCACGCGACGCACGGCAAAGTCCCACCGGTCGCCCCGGGCCTCCTGTCCGAGGTCGCGATCGTGGCCCGGCTGGCGGCGGCGACGCTCGATGAGTCGCTCGGGATCGACTGGGCCGGTTTCGAGGCGGACTACGACGTCATCCGCGATCACATCAGCAGGGTCGTGCCCGGGTTCGAGACGTTCAACGAGGACGTGCGACGCAAGGGCGGATTCGTCCTTCCCAACGGCCCGCGTGACGAGCGACGATTCGACACGGCAACGGGCAAGGCCATGATCACCGTCAACGAACTCGAGCACCTGGAGCGGCCCGCCGGGCGGCTCATTCTGCAGACGATGCGATCGCACGACCAGTTCAATACGACGATCTACAGCCTCAACGACCGCTACCGCGGCATCAAGAAGGGGAGGGACGTCGTCTTCGTCAATCCCGATGACATCGCCGAGCTGGGATTGGACGACGGACAACGAGTCGATATCTTCAGCGAGTGGCCCGGCGAGCCCGACCGCGTGCTGCGCAACTACCGGGTGGTGTCCTATCCCACGGCGCGAGGATGTGCCGCCGCGTACTACCCCGAGGCGAACGTGCTGGTTCCGTTGAGCAGCGCAGCCGAGCGGAGCAACACCCCGGTCTCGAAGGCGGTCATCGTTCGCCTCGAACCGGCGAGCGTGTTGGCGAACTGACAGCCCGGGAAACCGACGGCTCCCCAGGCGCGCGGCTGAGAGCGCTGATGGCTAACTCGCGACGCGTTCCCTGAGCTCCGCGGGCATCGGCGTGCGAACGCGCGAACTCTGCAGCCCCCGCCCGATCACCAGTCGCTGGATCTGGTTGGTGCCCTCGAAGATCTGCATCACCTTGGCCTCGCGCATGAAGCGCTCGACGGGGAAGTCGCGGCTGTAGCCGTAGCCGCCCAGCACCTGCACGGCATCCGTGGTGACGCGCATGGCGGTGTCGGTCGCGATCAGCTTGGCGACGGATGCCTGGCGGCTGTACGGCATCCCGGCGTCGCGCCGCCGTGCCGCATCGAGGTAGGTCGCGCGCGCGGAGTCGACGCCCGCCGCCATGTCGGCCAGCAGGAACCCGAGGCCCTCGTGGTCGGCGATCGCCTTGCCGAACGTGGTGCGCTCGCGGGCGTACTCGACCGCCACATCCAGGGCGGCCTGGGCCAGGCCGGTCGCGATGGCGGCGATGCCGAGCCGGCCGGAGTCCAGCGCGCTGAACGCGATCCGCAGCCCTTGCCCCTCCGTGCCGAGCAGGCGGTCGGGCTCGAGCAGGGCGCCGTCCCAGTGCACGCTGGTGGTCGGGACTGCATCCAGCCCCATCTTCGTCTCGGGCTTGCCGAACGAGAGCCCCTCGGCCTGGCCGGGCGCGATGAAGCAGGAGACGCCCCGACTGCCGGGTGCGGTGCGGGCGAAGAGCGTGTAGAAGTCGGCCTTGCCGCCGTGGGTGACCCAGGCCTTGGTGCCGGTGATGCGGTAGCCGGCGATCTGGCCGCCGGCGTCCACCCGCTCCGCTCGGCAGGTCAGTGCTGCCGCGTCCGACCCCGCGTCGGGCTCCGAGAGGCTGTAGCCGCCGATCAGCTCGCCGCGCAGCATCCGGGGCAGCCACGTCTGCTTCTGGGCCGGGGTGCCGAAGGCGTCGACGGAGAAGCACGACATCACGTGCACGCTGGTCGCGACGGCGACGGCCGCCCAGCGCGACGCGAGCTCTTCGAGCACCTGCAGGTAGACCTCGTATGGCTGCCCGCCGCCGTCGAACTCCTCGGAGTACGGCAGCCCGAGCAGGCCGACCTCGCCGAGCTTCGCGAAGAGCCCCTCGGGGTAGACCGCGTGACGCTCGGATTCGTCGACGATCGGCGCCAGCTCGCGGTCGGCGAACTCGCGGACGAGGTCGAGGAGGTCGTGGGCCTCCTGGGTGGGAAGCAGGCGATCGACAGGCATGGGTCTCCACTCGTGGTGTACGCAAAATGATACGTGCGTACAGGTGTGCAGGCTAGAGGGAGACGCGCGTACGGTGGATGCCAGAAAATCCGACCCGCGAGTTCGACTGCGAAAGGCAACGATGCAGATTTCAGGAATCACCGCGCTCGTGACGGGAGCCGCCTCCGGGCTCGGCGCGGCCACCGCCGCCCTGCTGTCGCAGAAGGGCGCGCAGGTCATCGGATTCGATCTTCCGGGCGCCGTCGAGAATCCCGCCTCGCCGCCGCCCGCGGGCGTCCGTCTGATCGGCGGCGACGTCACCAGCGAGGCCGACGTGCTCGCGGCGCTGGTCACCATCGCAGCCGACGATCCGCCGCTGCGGCTCGTCGTCAACTGCGCGGGCATCGCCCCGGCACGCCGCATCCTGTCGTCGAAGGGCGCGCACGACCTCGCCACCTTCCAGAAGACCGTGGCCGTGAACCTGGTGGGCACCTTCAACGTGATGCGGCTGGCCGCCGAGGTGATGGCGCAGACCGAGCCGGTTGACGAGTTCGATCAGCGCGGCCTGATCGTCAACACCGCATCGGTCGCGGCCTTCGACGGGCAGATCGGGCAGGTCGCCTACTCCGCGTCGAAAGGCGGCGTGGTCGGGATGACACTGCCGGCCGCCCGCGACCTGGCGCGCAACGGCATCCGGGTCAACACGATCGCGCCGGGCATCATCGACACCCCGATGCTCGCCTCGCTCGGCCCCGAGGTGAACGCGTCGCTGGCCGCGAGCGTGCCGTTCCCGCACCGGCTCGGCCGCCCCGAGGAGTACGCGCAGCTCGTGGTGATGCTCGCCGAGCACGACTATCTGAACGCCGAGACCATCCGCATGGATGGCGCGATCCGGATGGCCCCGCAATGAGCGCCGCCGCCCCGGCACCTCGCACCAGCGTCATCGTCGCGGGCGCCCGCACCCCGATCGGCAAACTGCTCGGCGGCCTGTCGGGCATGAGTGCGGCCCAGCTCGGAGGCGTCGCCATCGCCGGCGCACTCGAGAAGGCGGGAGTCGCCGGCTCCGACATCGACTACGTGATCATGGGCCAGGTGCTGACCGCCGGTGCTGGGCAGCTGCCCGCGCGGCAGGCCGCGGTGGCGGGCGGCATCCCGATGAACGTGCCGTCGACCACGGTCAGCAAGGTGTGCCTCTCGGGCATCCAGGCCGTGATCATGGCCGACCAGTTCATCCGCAGCGGCGATGCCACGACGATCGTCGCCGGCGGCCAGGAGTCGATGAGCCAAGCGCCCCACCTGCTGA
>DASTNC010000001.1:0-18215 GCA_035721225.1 Pseudolysinimonas sp. | reverse complement strand
AGAAGCAGCCCGACAAGGCCAGAGAGGCGCTCGCCAGCATCAAAGAGACCAGCAAGACCGCGCTCGACGAGGTGCGAACGGTGCTCGGGGTGCTGCGGGCCGAGGGAGGCACCGACCCGAACGCGCCGTTGCTGCCGGAACCCGATCTGAGCAGACTGCCCGGGCTCGCGGCATCCGCGACGGCGCAGGGCGTCGAGGTGCGCCTCGACGACCGGCTTGAGGCCGACCAGGTGCCCAAGCCCGTGCAGCTGGCGCTCTACCGCATCGCCCAGGAGTCGCTGACGAACATCACCCGGCACGCCGAGGGCGCCACCCGCGCGACGATCTCGCTCGAGCGCCGAGACGGGCTCTATCGCCTGGAGGTGCGCGATGACGGACGCGCGCCCGCGGTGGGGACCGCATCCGAGTCCGGCGGCCGGGGCCTGCTCGGCATGCGCGAACGCGCCGAACTGCTCGGCGGCCATCTGAGCGCAGGCCCGGCCGACGGCGGCGGGTTCGCCGTGGTGGCCGAGCTGCCGGCATCCCTCGAACAGCAGGAGACCCCGTGACCATCCGTGTCGCCCTCGCCGACGACCAGCAGCTGATCCGCGCCGGATTCCGCAGCCTGCTCGAGGCCGAACCGGACCTCGAGGTCGTCGGCGAGGCTGCCACCGGTCGCGAGGCGGTCGCCCTGGTGACGCGCGAACGCCCCGACGTCGTGCTGATGGACATCCGGATGCCCGACGGCGACGGACTCTGGGCCACCGAGCAGATCGTCGCGAACCCGCAGCTGGCGGGAACGAGCGTGGTCGTCGTGACGACCTTCGAACTCGACGAGTATGTCGCGCAGGCGATTCGCGCGGGCGCGAGCGGGTTCCTGGTCAAAGACACCGAGCCCGTCGAGTTGATCCGGGCCGTGCACGTCGTGGCGGGCGGGGATGCCCTGCTCAGCCCCCGGGTCACCAAACGCCTGCTCGAGCGGGTCGCGGGCACGTTCCACCAGCCGCCGGACACCGCGCGGCTGTCGGCCTTGACCGACCGCGAGCGCGAGGTGCTTGCCCTGGTCGGGCAGGGGCTGAACAACGACGAGATCGGCCGCGAGCTCTATCTGAGCCCGCTGACCGCCAAGACGCACGTGTCGCGGATCATGTCGAAGCTGCTGGCGCGCGACCGGGTGCAGCTCGTCGTGATCGCCTACGAGACCGGGTTGGTCACGGCGGGCGCAGCCGAGTAAGACCTTCGCAGCCGGGGAGTACCGCATCGTCGCCGACTGCGCCCCCGGGAGTAATCGGAAGCATCCGCCGGGCAGATTCCCCGCAAGCCCGCGATCGCGAGAGTGGAGTCATCGGGGTTCCACCGGAACCCCACGACACTCGAAGGAACTCATCGTGTTCACATCGCTTGCTCTCGCACCCGCCGTCGCGCATCCCGCGCTGGGGTTCGGATTCGGGTTGCTGTTCGTCATCGGCCACGTGATCTGGTTCCTGATCATCGTGGCGATCATCATCGCTGTCGTGCGCGGCGCGCGCTGGCGCCGTCGCGCCTGGGCCGGCGGCATGGTGGGCCCGTGGGGCTACGGTCACGGCCACGGCTACGCCTCCTGGGGCGGCCAGCAGGCCACGCGGGCGGCCGAGACCACCCTCGCCGAGCGCTTCGCCCAGGGCGACATCGACGAGAAGGAGTACCGCGCCCGCCTCGAGGTGCTGCGCGCCAACGCACCGCAGCCGCCCATGGGCCCGACCGGCCCCCAGAAGTAACCCGTCGCCGAACGGTAGTCTCTCCTTCGGGCTGAACCAGGCCCGAAGGAGAGACTTTTCGCGTGAACGCCTGGATTCAGGAGAACTCGATCGTCCTGGTCATCGCACTGGGAATCCTCGCCGCGTTGCTGCTCGTCGTCGGGGTGGTGCTTCTCGTGCTCTGGCGCCGCGCCCGCCGGTCGGAGCGTGCCGCATCCGCCGAGCGGGTCGAGCTCGAGCGCGATCGCATCGACCTCGAGTTGTCGCTCGCCGAGCAGACCGGCCGCCTGCGCATCATCCGCGAACTGCACGAGCTCGCCGTGCACTCGGTCTCGGTGATCATCAGTCAGGCCGACGGCGCGCGCTACGCGGCGACCGCCGATCCGGATGTCGCCACCCGCAGTGCCGCCGCGATCGCCGAGGCGGCCCGCTCCACCCTGGCCGACCTGCGCCGGGTCATGACCGTGGTGCGCGCCGGAGAAGCGGACGCCGCCCCGCAGCCGAGCCTGTCGTCGGCCCGCGAGCTGTTCAAGGTGATGCGCGATGCGGGGCTGCACGTGGAGTTCGAGGAGTCGGGAACCGGGCTCGACCTCAAGCAAGGCGCAGAGCTCGCGGTCTACCGCATCCTGCAGGAGGCTTTGGGCAACGCCCTCACGCACGGCGGCGAGGGCACGAACGCGCGAGTCACCTTCAAGTGGACAGACCAGGGCCTCGAGGTGCTGGTCGACGACGACGGCATCCGCGCCGAGGCGGTGCGCAACGGCCTCGACCCGAACGTCGAGGCGCAGCAGCGCAGCTACTCCGCCGACGACGATCTGGCGGCGCTCACGCAGTCGCCGACCGGGCGCGGGATCACCGAGATGCGCGAACGCACCGAGTTGTTCGGCGGTGTGTTCAACGCGGGAACCGTGCCGGGCGTCGGATTCTCGGTGTCGGCGATCTTCCCGGCTCTGAAGTATCACAACGGCGTGCACGGGGTGAAACTGGGGTCGTCGTGAGCCCGCGGGCCTCGAAGAAGCCGGAGGATCCGGCTGCTGCCCTGCGCATCGCGATCGTCGACGACTCGCGCAGCCAGCGCGAGGGGTGGGCGGTGCTGCTCGGCTCGCAGCCCGACTTCGCCGTGGTCGGCCAGGCGGGCGACGGCGCGCAGGCCCTGGCCCTCGCACGGCGCGAGCAGCTCGACGTGCTGCTCATGGACATCCAGATGCCCCGCGTCAACGGGCTGGTCGCCGCCGAGCGGATCCGCGGCGATGCGCGGGTGCGCGAACTCGGCCGAGTGCCGCAGATCGTGCTGGTGACGGCGGTCGACCTCGACGACCACGTCCCCGCTGCGGCCGTGGCCGGCGCGTACGCCGTGCTCTACAAAGACGTCGACCCCGAGGCCTTGTTCGAGACCGTGCGCGAAGCCGCTGCCTACCGTGGCGAGCAGTAACCCAGCTCGCGCCGCGGATCCGGAGAGGTCGGCGGCGGTCCGGGCGAGCCTCGCGGTCGGGCTGGCCGTGTCGGCGTACGGGCTCTCGTTCGGGGCGCTGGCCGTGGCATCCGGGCTCGACATCTGGCAGACCCAGGTGCTCAGCCTGTTCATGTTCTCGGGCGGATCGCAGTTCGCGGTGATCGGCGTGCTGGCGAGCGGCGGAGTCGCAGCAGGTCCGGCGGCCATCGCCGGGGCAGCACTGCTCGGGGTGCGCAACTCGCTCTATTCGATGCGGATGGCGCCGATCGTCGGCGGGCCGGCCACGCCGCGGGGCTGGGCGCGACGGCTGCTCGCCGGCCAGTGGACGATCGACGAGTCGACCGCCGTCTCGACCGCTCAGCCGACGCTGCGCGGCCAGCGCATCGGGTTCTGGATGACCGGAGCCGTCATCTACGTCGGCTGGAACCTCACGACCCTGCTGGGCTCGCTGCTGGGCAACCTGATCGGCGACGTGCGGATGTTCGGCCTCGACGCGGCAGCGGCTGCCGCGTTCCTCGGGCTGCTCTGGCCCCGTCTGACCTCGCGGCAGCCGATCGCGGTCGCCGCCGGAGCCGCGGTGGTCGCCGCCGTGCTCATCCCGTGGCTGCCCGCCGGCTTGCCCGTTCTGATCGCGGCTCTCGTCGCCGTGGCGGTCGGCTTCACGAACTGGCTGGGCCGCACGCCGGCGGTCGGGACATCGGAATGACGATCTGGAACATCGTGCTGCTGAGCTCGGCAGCCGTCCTCGCGCTCAAGCTGATCGGCTACCTCGTGCCGCCGTCGTTCATCGAGCGCCCGACGCCCTCACGGGTGGCCACACTGCTCACCGTCGCGCTGCTGGCGGCGCTGGTCGCGACCCAGACCCTGCAGCACGGCACCGGCGTGACCCTCGACGCGCGGGTTCCGGCTCTCGGGGTGGCCGCCCTGCTGCTCGTGCTGCGGGCGCCGTTCATCGTGGTGGTCGTCACCGCAGCTGCGGTTGCGGCTCTTCTGCGTCTTCTGGGCTGGATGTCGTAGCGGCCCGGCGCCCCGGCACGAACCGGAACACCGCCCAGGTGCCGAATGCGACGACCGCGAAGACGACGAACAGGGTGCCCCAGCCGAAGATCGGCGCGGACATGACTCCCCAGTTGTTCGAGATCGGCATGACGATCACGACGAAGACGACCACCGTCAGCAGGTAGACGCCGGCCCACGCCCACTTGTTCCAGCGGAAGATGGTCCTGCCGTCGAGGAAGGTCAGCGGCAGCATCGCGATGATCATGGTGCCGACGGCCTCGAGGGTGATGGCGACCAGCGTCTCGAGCGACAGCTGGTACCAGAATCCCGATCCGCCCGCGGCCCGCAGCGCGCTGAAGCCCAGCCAGGCCAGGATGCCGGCGGCGATCGTGAGCGCCGCGCCCAGCAGCGCCAGCTTGGCCTCTTGCACGAGCTTCAGCTCCCGGGCGTACGCCACCCCCATCACCAGCCCGAACAGGAACCCGGGCGAGATGTCGGCGAGCCGTGAGACGAGCACCGACAGGGCGACGATGAGCAGAGCGGCCGGCATCGGCCGGATGTATCCGGCATCCCCGTACTCGCGCTTGGCGACCCGGATCACGAGCAGGGTGATGCCGATGTTGATGACCGCGACCGAGATCAGCATGCCGATCAGCAGCCGCACCGACGCTCCCGTGAAGCCGAACGACGGATCGGAGAACCCGAGGATCACCGAGGTGGCGACGACCGACACGGCGATGCCCGCCCAGGGGTTGCGCAGGATCCGTCCGAAGCGCCCGCGCAGGTGGTCGATGCGCCGCCGCACCGGGGCGAGCCAGCCGAATGCGCGGTCGTAGTTCTCGCGGAGGGTGTCTTCGAGCAGCTCGGAGGGGAACGCCACGAGCAGCAGGAACGCCAGCGCGACGCCGCCGGTCACGGCGACGGTGGTGGGAGTGATCGCAAAGCTGCCGAAGGGCGGAAGCGTCGAGGCGAAGGTGCTGGGGGAGTCGAAACCGTTGGCCGAGTGCGACCCCGGTCGCGGTGCACCCGCACCCGTGGGCGGCGGCGGCGTCGCGGCGTCGGTCGGCGCCGCGGGGAGGGGGGCGACCGAGGTGGGCGCGACGACCGTGGTCGGGACGTCGCCCTGGGGCGTGACGGTGACGGCGAACTCATGGGTGCCGGGCACGACATCCGCGGGGATGGTGGTCTTCAGCTTGAACACGCCGTCGCTGCCGACGACCGAACTGCCCAGCGGATACGGCGTCGAGTGCAATTCGGCGAACACCGTGCTGCCGACCGGCAGCCCCGAGCTCCACAGGTAGATGACCTCGCCAGGAGTCAAGTCGGTGCCGTCGAGCGGATTGCCGGCGGCGTCGGTGATTCCGATGACGAAGCTGAGGGGCGTCTTGGCGATCGCCTTCGGCAGCACCGTGAAGGTGCGGCTGGCCGCAGCGGACGAGACGCCGAGGCTGTCGACCGCCACGGCGGCGACGGTGTGCGCGCCGTCGGGCAGGTTCGGGACCGAGCACGACCAGCTGCCGCTCGAGCTGAACGACTGGCACAGGACGGCGGCGCCCTCGGAGACCTTCACCGTGGTTCCCGGAACGTTCGCGCCCGAGAACGTGACGGGGTCACCCGAACGCAGGTTCGACCCCGAGTCGGCCTGCGGTGTCACGATCGTCGGCGCCTGGGGCGGCGCATCGACGGAGAGTTCGAAGGTGGCGACCGCGGCCGGCCCCGGGTTGTACGCCTCGTCGCGCTGCTGCACGCCGACTGAGTACGAGACGCCGTATGACGTTCCCTCGCCGGGTGAGGATTGGCAGCTCCACGCGCCCTCACTGTCGGCGGTGGTCCCGCACACCGGTGTGATGGGCGTCACGTCGGCCGGGTAGCCGTCGGCGTCGATCGAGACGTACACCGTCACGTTGGCCAGCGGTTCCGCGCTGCCCGAGAACGTCACTGCGTCACTCGTCGACACGGCGCGAGCCGGACTCGACCCCGTGGCCCAGGGGCCCGAGAAGATGGGATACCCGGTCGGCGGCGTCTGGTCGAGAACGACCGTCACCTGAGCCGTGGTGAGCGATGACGCGCTGCCGACGGTCTGAGTCAGGTCGACGGTGTACGTGCCGTCGGTGGCCGGCGAGAGGGTGACATCGCACTCGTAGCTGCCCGCGTTCACGACCGCATCGCAGGTCTGCCCGTTGCTGAACACGCCGTGGATGCTGCCGCCCGCGACCCCGGATCCGATCAGCTCCACGATCGGCTGGTTCTGCACCAGGGTCGTCTGCTCGGGCACCGGCGCCGGCACGTCGACGAACGCGCCGAACTCGGGATCCGGCGAGATGCCGGTGTTGCCCGCCTCGTCCACGCCGTAGACCGTGAATCCGTAGAAGTCGCCGAAGGTCATCGGGGTCGGGGGCGTGCACGACCAGTTGCCCGAAGAATCCGTGACGGCGTCGCAGTAGACCGGGCTGGTGCTGCTGACCGTCGCGGTCGACGGAGGCTCGGCGGCCGCGACCACGTGAACCGTGGCGTACGCCTCGGGCCCGCCGCTGGTCACGTACGTGCCTGAGACGGGCATCGACGCGTCGGTGGTGTGCACGTTCCCGTTCGCGCCCGAACTGTCGTACGGCGAGAGGAACCGCGGCGCCGCATCGGGCCCGAGAGTGTCGATCCGAACCGTGACGGGCGCGGTCATCGCCGAGGTGGCCGTGCCGTACCGCTGATCGAGCTGCAGGGTGTAGTCGCCGTCCGGGATCGCGCTGAAACCCACGCACGAGAAGCTCGGCCCCGACACGGTGTTGTAGAAGCAGTTGTATGTGGTGGTCCCCGCGGTCAGGGTGCCCTGAACCGTGCCGCCCGAGATGGCATCCGTGCCCGGAATCGTCAGGCTGTTGTTGTTCGTCGCGTACCGCCCCGGCGAGGTCAGGGTCAGTTGCTCGGTCGGCGGAAAGGCGACGTCGTACGAACCGGTGGCGGTGGATCCGTCGCCGGTCTGAGTGGCCGTCACCGTCGTCGCCCCACCCGGGGCGCTGAAGTTGGCGTCGCACGTCCAGGCGCCGCCCGAGTCGACCGTCACCCCGCTCGCGCACGGCGAGGAGGTCAGCAGCGTCCCGGTCAGGGTCACGGTGTCACCGGGCGTTCCGGTTCCGGTGAAGACCGTGGGATTCTGCGTGATCCCGGTCGACACCGACGGACCGGTGATGAAGACGGCGGAGGCGTGGGCGACCTGGGCGCTCACCAGCACGATCGCGCCGGCGGCCGAGAAGGTCAGCAGCACAACGGCGAGCCCCGCCAGAACGGCGCGCAGGCGCGCCACAGGGGGCACTCGTGTCATGACGCGCCTTTCGGGTAGGCGGTGGGGGAGGGCTCAGTCCTCGAGGTGGTCGATTCCGGGGGTCCACGAGATGCCGGGCGAACCCCAGCTCCTCTTGCGGATCACTTTAGCCATCTGACGGTCTTCGGGGTACGCCAGTCGGTCCGCATACAGAACGCCATTGAGGTGGTCGTACTCGTGCTGGAAGATGCGGGCGAGCCACCCCTCGGCGACGACCTCGGATGCCGTGCCATCCAACTCGGTCGACCGCAGCATGGCGCGCGCCGACCGCCGCAGGGCGAACCGTTCCCCGGGAAGGGACAGGCATCCCTCGGATTCGTTCTCGTCATCGAGTTCGTCGACCGTCGGCGGGCTGATCCAGAGTTCGGGATTGATCGCGGTTCCGCGGTGCAGCACGCCCTCGTCGTCGCGCCAGTTGTAGACGAACAGCCGCAGCGGAACCCCGACCTGCGGCGCCGCAAGACCGACCCCGGGCGCCGCCGCCATCGTGTCCTCCATGTCGTGGACAAGCGACGTCAGCGCGTCGTCGAATTCGACGACCGGAAGAGCAGGCGAATGAAGAACGGGGTCTCCCGTGATGCGGATGGGGAGAACGGCCATTCGCCAAGGATATCGGCGCAGCAGCGGCTAGATTCGACGGGTGCCCCCGGACCTGAGCTTGATCGTGACGACTCAGTTCTTCCACGGCAGCACCCCCGTGGGGATCGTGATCGCCCTGGTCGGCGGACTGTTTCTGGCTCTCGGCGCCCAGTTCCAGCACCGCGGTGTGGTCGTCGTCGAAGAGAAGCACGGATCGGGGCACAAGGCAGGCCTGAGCATCCCGCAGCTCTGGCGCCTGGTCAGAAGCCCCTGGTGGGCGCTCGGCTCGCTGCTGCTCGGCCTGGCCATTCTGTGCCAGCTCACCAGCCTCGGCTTCGCGCCGATCATCGTGGTGCAGCCGCTCGGCGTCGTCGCGCTCGTGATCACCTCGGTGGTGAACGCGCGCGTCTCGCACGTGAAACTGACCCGCGACGCGATCCGCGCCATCACCTTCTGCGTCGCCGGGATCGCGATCTTCGTCACGGTCGCGGCCTTCGTGGCGCAAGAGACCCTGATTCAAGAGAAGCAGCTGATCATCATCCTGATCATCATGGGCGTCGTGGTCGTGCTGCTCGGGGTGGCATTCGGCCTGCTGCGCAAGCGGTTCACGGCGATCTTCTACATCCTGTCGGCCGGCTTGCTGTACGGCTTCGTCGCGACCCTGGCCAAGGTGGTCATCAACCGCCTGCTCAACGGCAACTTCGAGTGGCTGACCGTCATCTGCGTGGTCGCGCTCATCGCCGCGGCTGCCCTCGGCGCCTACTTCGTGCAGACCGCATACTCGGTCGGATCGCCGGATCTGGTCATCGCCGGCCTCACCGTGGTCGATCCGCTCGTGGCGGTGTCGATTGGGGTCGTCGTGCTCGGCGAGGCGGCGGATGCGCCGCTCTGGACGGTCTTCGTCTGGATCGCAGCGGCGGGCATCGCGGTCTACGGCGTCTTCCAACTCGCGAAAACCCGGGCGGCCCAAGTCGCCGCCGCGCAGGCGGAGGCTGCGAGGTTGGGGCGGGCCTGAGGTAGCGTGTGAACGCAGTTCTCCTGCGCGCGAGAGATTCTCAGCGCCCCGAACCGAAGGACACCGAGTGACCGACGCGCCCTCAGCGCGGCAGCCGATGCGGATTCTGATCGGCGGCGACACCTTCGCCCCTGATTTGAACGGTTCTGCCACCTTTGCCAAACGTCTGGGCGCCGGCCTCGCCGCGCGCGGACACGACGTGCACGTGATGGCTCCGGCCCAGCGGCACCGCGTCGGCACCTTTCCCGAGGTGTACGACGGCCAGACCCTGACCGTGCACCGCATCTACAGCTGGCGGTGGCTGCCCCACCCGTGGCTGCGCTTCATGCTGCCGTGGCGCGTCAAGGCGAACTCGCGCAAGATCATCGACGGCATCCATCCGGATGCCGTGCACTTCCAGTCGCATATCATCGCCGGCAGCGGGCTGGCCCCGGTCGCGAAGAAGCGCGGCATCCGGCTCATCGGCACGAATCACACGATGCCCGAGAACGTGCTGCAGCACGTGACGATCCTGCCCACGCCGACGCTCGACTGGTTGGCGCGCGTGCAGTGGAAGGCGGCCGCGCGGATCTTCCGGATGGCCGACGTGGTCACCAGCCCGACCCAGAACTCGGCCGACTACTTCGAGAAGATGACGGGCCTCGATGGCGTGATCGCGATCTCGAACGGCATCGACACCAGCGCATACACCCCCAACTTCGGCCGCCACGCCGACAACCGCGTGGTCTACGTCGGCCGGCTGGATGAAGAGAAGCACGTCGACGAGCTGCTGCAGGCCGCCGCGCGCATCGACCCCGCGCTCGACGTGCAGGTCGACATCATCGGCGGCGGCGAGATGAAGCCGAAGCTGCGCGAAGTGGCGGCCTCGCTGGGGATCGCGGATCGCATCCACTTCTTGGGCAAGCTCAGCGACGAAGACCTGCGAGCCACCCTCACCCGCGGCACGGTGTTCGCCATGCCGTCGCGCGCCGAGCTGCAGTGCATCGCCGCCATGGAGGCCATGGCGACCGCGCTTCCGGTCGTCGCGGCCAACGCGATGGCTCTTCCGCATCTCGTGCACGAGGGCGAGAACGGGCACCTCTACGAACCGGGCGACATCGACGCCTTCGCAGCAGCCCTGACCGATGTGCTCACCGCGCCGCCCGCGCGCATGGACGCGATGAAGAAGGCCTCGCTCGAGGTGGTCGCGCACCACTCGATGGGCCACACGCTCGACGTGTTCGAGGCGCTGTATCGTGGGGACCCGGTGGCCGACCTGGTCGCCGACCCCACGTCGAAGCCGGCGGGCTGACCCCCTCCAGCACCCGATGCGGGCGCGGGGCGGTAGCTCAGCCGGTTAGAGCAAGGGACTCATAATCCCTGGGTCGCGGGTTCAAGTCCCGCCCGCCCTACGTCGAGTCCCTGCCGTGCTGGGTCGAGGGATGGACCGGAGATATCCTCGTGTCATGAGATCGCGTTGGACGGTGTTCAGCGCTGTCGCGCTCGTGGCGGGTCTGACGGGTTGCGCTGCCGTCTCGGCTGCTCCGGCGCCGTCGCCCAAACCCACGGTGATCACGCTCACACAATCGGCGACCCTCGATCCGCCGAAGGGATCGAAGTCGGCTCATCTTGACATTGTGTGCGAGGGCGCAAGCGACGTGATGCTGACGGTCGACAATGAGCAGGCGAGCCGTCTCGTTGAGTGCGGATCGAGGCGCACCATGACCGTGCCGGTCGGAGAGACGCTCGTCCTCGAGTTCGACGCACAGGCGGGAACGACGTTTACCGCGAAGGTCCTCTTCTCTCATGCCTCATTCCACGCCGACGCTGAGCTCGCGAAGCAGTGCACCGCGGCGTCGACGGCGTTGTCCGACCTGGCCGACGCCAGCAACGGTTTGGCGGAGTCGGCGATCTCGCAGCAGCAGGCGGAGGGGCTCATGGCGCAGGCGTCCGTCGCACTTCAGCCCGCATCCAGCGCGGGCGTCGTCGGTCGACAGCTCGAGGCCCTCCGAGCCTGGCTGATCAACAATCCGCAGGCCGATCCGCGGACGGCACCGGGACTGGGAACCGGCACGATCACCGACCTCTGCGTCGACAACGAGTCGCCGCTCATCATCGTGTCGAGCTACGGGGGCTGAGCATGCGGCCGACCTCGGTTCTCGTCATCGCCGCGCTGGGACTGATCCTCACCGGCTGCAGCGTTGAGGCCGGCCCGGCCCGATCGCGCCCCACCGCACCTTTGTCCTCGAGTGCGACCACCGCGGATCCCTCTCCCGCTGCTCTCAAGGTCGTCATCAACTGCAACCTGGTCCTGTCGGATGCTCACGCGGCCGCACTCAGCCCGTCGGTGAGGCCCATCCCGACGTTCGCACCGGCGGCAGGAACGCTGGGCGCGAAGATGGTCGAGCAGGGCGGGCGACCCTGTGGCTGGGGAGCTGAGTCGACAGCTTCGCTCGAGGTCGTGGTGGCGATTCCGACAGCGGCCGGCCTGGCCGCTGCCAAGATGTCTGCTGCATCCACCGGGCAGATCGCGAATGCCGCGCACGCTAGTGCGGCTTACTTCGAGGTCGCGGGTGGCTGGGGGCGAGCCCAGATCTTCATGGGCAGCTATTGGATCGAGGTCGCATCGCCCGCGTTCACCACACCCGAGCAGGCTGAGGGTGTCTATTCTTCCGTGATCGCCGACGTGAGGTCTGCCGGCGGGTAGGGCCGTTTGACAACACTCGAACACATGTTCGAAGGTTGTCGAACGAGCATGGATCACCGCGACGGAGTTCAAGACCACCTGGACGCGTTGGCGCGCGCCCAGCTGACCTACACGCGGGCGTGGCATCCGATGATGGCGGCGGTCGAGACCGAGCCCGGTGTCTGGCTCATGGTGGCTCAGTTCGGTGAGCCCTATGCGATCATCCGGCTGATCGAGATCGCCAAGGAGCGCGGCTATCGCGTGGTGACGGCGAACGAGAGGCGCGAGGATCGCGAGCTCGTCGGCTACTACACGACGCTGCGGGCGGCGACCGCGGCGGCGCACTCCCGGTGGATCCGGCAGCACGGAACCCTCGGGGGCGTCAACGGGCTGACCTAGGGCAGGCGCCCTTCGAGAGGGCTCGCCGCGTCATCCAGAATCAGTTGCGCCGCCTTTTCGCCGATCACGATCGACGGGGCGTTGGTGTGGCCGCGGATGATCGTGGGCATCACCGACGCGTCGGCGACGCGCAGGCCGTCGACGCCGCGCACGCGCAGCTGGGGGTCGACGACCGAGGCCGGGTCGCTTCCCATCCGTGCCGTGCCGACCGGGTGGTAGAGGGTGTGCGAGTGCTCGTTCAGGCTCACCGCGTCGCGTTGCTCGGGCGTGGCATCCGGCCCCAGGTCGGGCATCACGAAACGGGGGCTCGAGACCTCGCTGATCGCGGGCGACGCGATGATGCGTTCGCAGAACGCCAGCCCGGCCAGCAGTCGCCTGCGGTCGTCGCCCGCCGGGTCGCTGAGGTACTTCGGGTCGATGACCGGCTTGTCGAAGGGGTTGCCAGAGCTCAGAGTGATCGAGCCTCTGCTCTCGGGCTGCAGCAGGATGGCCCCGAAGGTGAGCCCGTGCTGCGTCGGCTTGAGGGCCTCGGCGGTGAAGGTCACGGGGGCGAACAGCAGCTCGATGTCGGGCAGGGCCAGCGAGTCGTCGGTGCGCACGAATCCGTATGCCTCGGCGATGTTCGAGGTCAGCATGCCGGTCTTGCGGATGAGGTACTTGGCGAGCTCTTTCGGCGTCTCGGCCGTGTAGAGAGTGTCGTGATCGGCTTCGATGATCAGCGTGGCGACCAGGTGATCCCGAAGATTCTTGCCGACCTCGGGGGAGTGGACGACGGCCTGGATGCCCACCTGCGCGAGCGCGTCGGCATCGCCGACGCCCGACAGCATCAGCAGCTGCGGGGTGTTGACCGCGCCGCCGCAGAGGATGATCTCGCGGCGGGCCCGCGCCGCCGTTGCGCGACCGGCCACCGTGAACTCCACCGCGGTGGCCCGGGCGTTCTCGATGCGGATCCGCGTCACGTGGGCACGGGTCTGCACGGTGAGGTTCGTGCGGCCGCGCGCAGGCTCGAGATAGGCGCGCGCGGTGCTCATCCGCACCCCGCGCCGCTGACTCACCACGGTCTGGGTGACGCCCTCGCGCTGGTCGTCGTCGACCCGCGGCAGCCCGATCTGCTGGGCACCGGTGAGATAGTTCGCGGTGTGCGATCTCGGGCTGCGCTGCGGCTCGGGGCGCACCGCGGCCTCGGCCTGGGCGAAGTACGGCTTCAGAGCCTCCCACGACCACTCGGGGCCGGCCGCGGCCGCCCAGGCGTCGTAGTCCTGCGGGAATCCGCGAACCCACATCATCGCGTTGATGGATGACGAGCCGCCCAGCACCTTGCCGCGCGGCCAGAACACCGTGCGGCCTGCGAGTTCGGGCTGAGGCACGGTCTCGTATGCCCAGTCGACGGGGGAGCGGAAGAGCTTGTAGAACGCCGCGGGGATCCGGATGTTGAGTCGCGTCGCCGCCGGACCGGCCTCGAGCAGCAGCACGGTGTGCGAGCCGTCTTCGCTCAGCCGAGCGGCGACCGCGGCACCGGCCGAGCCCGCGCCGACCACGACGAAGTCGTAACTGCGTTCCGGGCCCACCCTCGGAATCTACCGACAACCGACCGCACTGCAGGGGCCGAAAGTCCTGCGCGGGGCGAACCGCAGTGGCTAGTACCGCAGCACGCCCGCGCTGTCGAACCCTGCCGGGTGCACCGCGACGACGAGCGCGGTGTCGAGCGCTCCGTAGATGTGCGGGAACAGCTCGCCGGCCCCGCCGTCCTCCCACAGAATCCGGATGCCCGAGGCCCGGATCGCCTCGTCGTCGAGTTCGAGAACCACGAGCGGCTCGCTCGAGTCGCCGTAGAGGAACGCCGCGACCCGCGGCAGCTGCTCGGCGGATGAGGCGTGGATGAATCCCACCTCGTCGAGCGTCGCCCCCTTGGTCGACATCCGGGAGCTGCCGACGGCGTGGGCGGCATCCCACTCGACCCGCGTGGTCACGTGGAAGATCGTCACGCCGATTCCGCCGGGACTACGGCGTCGGCGTCGGCGTCGGGGTGGGCGTGGGCGTGGCCGTCGACCCGTTCCCGGCGCCCTGCGCGGCGGCGAAGGTGTCGCTGATGAACTTCGTCAGTGCGGTGTTGTCGGTGAGCTTGCCGGTGTACGCCTTCTGATCGACGACGACGAGCGGCACGGTGGTCAGCGACTTCCGGTTCGCATTGAGCAGCCCGCCGTGGGTCGCACGGTGCGTCGCCGCGGTCACCCAGCTCGCGTACTTGTATCCGCTGATGCATCCCGTCACGTCGGTGCTGCTGACGCCGGCCTTGGTGACCAGAGCCTGAATCTCGGCCGTCGACATCGTGGTCTCCTTCGTGGTGGACGCCGCCGCAAGAAGGGCATCGCTCACCGCCAGGAAGCCCTGCGGGTCGGAGTTCGCGACGCAGGAAAGGGCGTTGGCGGCGCGCTTGGAGTAGTCGTTGGATGCCGTGGTCGACGTCGAGACCGGGTGGATCTCGAGCGTGACGTAGCCGGCGGCCAGCCACTGCTCGATCGCCGAGCCGTTCGCCTTCGCGAACTTCGCCGTCTTCGGGCTCGCGTAGTCGAGGTAGAGCACGATGTTGGCGGTCTGCTTGTAGCTCGTCAGGTCGGTCGCGACCGGCTTGGCGTCGGCCTCCAGCGGAGCGGTGACGATCGGGTTCAGCGTCGCCTTGCCGGTCGACTGGTCGGTCGACCCGGTGAGCAGGATGCCGTCGCTGAGCATGTTGGCCGGTCCGACTTCGCCGGCGCGCACCACCGCCCAGACGATGAGCCCGCTTCCGGTGAGCACGACGGCGACACCGGCGACGATCGCGACCGCCGTGACGACCCGGCGGCGGATGCGGCGGGCGCGTGCCTCCCGACGGCGCACCTCGACCATCTCGAGCGCGTAGGCGGCCTGCTCCTTCTTCGAGAGCTTGCGGCGCTGCTTATTGGTCAGGGTGGAGGAGGTGGGCGCCGGGGCTTCTGCGGGCGCGGACTTCGAGGTCGATGGCATCCCAGGCATTCTAGGGAATGCGGTCGTGTCGAGTCTGGTTGACCGCCTTGACTGACCGAGGATGGACCCCATGACCGAGACCGCGACCACCGCCACGCAGACCCCCGCCGAGCAGTTCGCGCACTTCCACGAGCGCCGCGAGCTCGCCGTGGTGCAGCCGCAGGGCAGCCTGGCGCTGACCAACACCCAGGCGGTCGACTCGGAGCAGACGATCTGGGGCGTTCCCGGGCGCTGGGCGCCGCTGCCGCAGGGGCAGTCGGGGCTGAAGGTGATCGCGGCGGCCGCCGACGGCATCCGGGTGGATGGCGTGCTCGTCGACGGCGACGCCGTCGTGCGCGGCAAAGACGACCCGAACCCCAGCGCGATTGTGTTCAGTGACACGGTCACCGGTTTCGTGATCAAGCTGGACGGCGGCGGCTATGCCCTGCGGGTCTTCGACGCCCACTCGGAGGCCATCGAGAACTTCGGCGGGATCGACGCGTTTCCCTACAACCCGGACTGGGTGATCACGGCCGCCTGGTCCGAGAACCCCGACGGCACCACGATGGGCTTCGAACACCTGAAGGATGAGGGCAAGACCCGCGAAGAGGTCGTCCCCGGCCGCATCACCTTCACCCGCGACGGCGTGGACTACGACCTGGCCGCCTTCAAGTCGGGTCGCGCCCTGCAGCTCGTGTTCGCCGACTCGACGAGCGGCGAGTCGACCTACAGCGTCGGCCGCTTCCTGTTCGTCGCGCCGAACGACGACGGCACCATCACGCTGGACTTCAACCGCGCCGTGCTGCCGCCCTGCGCCTTCAGCTACGCCTTCAACTGCCCGATGCCGCCCAAGCAGAACCGCTTCGGCGTGCCGATCGAGGCCGGCGAGAAGAACGCGCTCGCGAAAGACGGCACCCTGCTGCATGGCTGAGGGTCGCGATGGCTGAGGGTCGGGCAGCTCGCGAACTGCCTGCGCACATCTCCGTGCGCAGGGTGCGGGCCGAGGACTGGCAGCTGATCCGCGACCTCCGTCTTGAGGCGCTGCACGATCCGATGGCTCGGGTGGCTTTTCTCGAGACGGTCGAACAGGCCGAGGCCAGGCCAGGCGAGGAGTGGCGCAGCCGGGCGGCGGCGCACTCCGAGGGCAACGCGTCTGCGCAGTTCCTCGCCGAGAGCGGCACCGAGTTGATCGGCTCGGTCGCGGTCATCGTGCGGTCGATGGGCGTTCCCGACTACTTCGACCGCGTGCCGGACGTCGATCTGCCCACCGTGGTCGGCGTCTACGTCTCGCCGCGCGGTCGCGGGCTCGGCGTGATCGACGCGCTCCTGGCGGCTGCGGCGCACTGGGCCGAGCAGCGCGGCGACCGAGAGCTCACCCTCGATGTTCACGAGAGCAATTCCGCGGCCATCCGGGCCTACCAGCGGGCCGGCTTCGAGGTTCGGAGCGAGTTCGTGTCGGAGTCCGGGCGCGAACTGGGCATGGTGAAGCCCCTTCCCGCCCGGAATCACGGATGGTTCATCAGGCATTCACCGAACCGACGCCTGCCCGTTCTACCCCCCGAATGAGGGCGGAGAAGAATCGCGGTGGGCCCGAGAAATCTCTCGGGTCGAACGGGGGAGGAAACCTGATGAACATCCCAAGAACCACCGCGCGCGTCATCGTGGCTGCCATGGGCGTCTGCCTGGGGCTGGGCGCGATCGTGCCGGCCCTGACATCCGGATCGGGTGTGTCGGACCGCCCAGGCGCACAGAGCGCCACGACGACGCCCATCACGCACCTCGTCGTGATCTTCCAAGAGAACGTGTCGTTCGACCACTACTTCGCCAGCTACCCGGTCGCGGCGAACCCCGCGGGTGAGCCCGCATTCACCGCCGCCGCCGGCACGCCCACCGTCAACGGCGTGAGCTCGGCCCTGCTGACCTTCAACCCGAACGCCGTGCAGCCGTTCCGGCTCGACCGCACGCAGGCCCAGACCTGCGACCAGGACCACAGCTACACAGACGAGCAGAAGGCGTTCGACGGCGGTCTGATGGACACGTTCGTCGAGACCGTCGGCCGCGGCACCGCCGCGTGCGCCGACTACGGCAAGGGCTCCGGGCTCGTGATGGGCTATTACGATGGCAACACGGTCACCGCGATGTGGAACTACGCCCAGCACTTCGCCATGAGCGACAACTCCTACGGCACGACCTTCGGGCCGTCGACCCCCGGCGCCCTGAACCTGATCGCGGGCCAGACGCACGGCTTCGCGACGACGTCGTCGGCTGTGACGGCATCCGGCACGGTGATCGGCGACCCGCAGCCGGCGGGCGACCGCTGCGACAGCCGCGACGCGACGACCTCCGTCGACACCGCCAACAAGAACATCGGCGACCTGCTCAACGCGAAGAACGTGAGCTGGGGATGGTTCCAGGGCGGCTTCGCCGATTGCACCGCCACGCACGCGGATGTCGCCGGCGTGACGAGCAAGGACTACATCCCGCACCACGAGCCGTTCCAGTACTTCGCGAGCACGGCCAACCTCCAGCACACCCGGCCCGCATCGGTGGCCGAGATCGGACACGCCGGGCCTGCCAATCACCAGTACGACCTGACCGACTTCTGGGCGGCCGTCGACGCGAAGTCGATGCCGGCCGTCAGCTTCGTGAAGGCTCCGGCCTACCAGGATGGCCACGCCGGCTACTCGACGCCCCTCGATGAGCAGAAGTTCCTGGTCGACACCCTCAACCGGCTGCAGAAGACCCCTGACTGGAAGTCGACCGCTGTTGTGGTGGCCTACGACGACAGCGACGGCTGGTACGACCACCAGCTGGGTCCGATCGTGAACCAGAGCAACGACCCCGCCGTCGACGCGCGGACCGGCTCGTCGTGCGGCACCCACCCCGCGCACGTGCTGGCCGGGTACGCCGATCGCTGCGGGTACGGGCCGCGACTGCCGCTCCTGGTGATCTCGCCCTATGCGAAGACCAACTTCGTCGACCACACGGTCACCGACCAGACCTCGGTGCTGCGCTTCATCGAAGACAACTGGAAGACCGGCTCGATCGGCAACGGCTCGTTCGACGCCCTGGCGGGCTCGATCTCGGGAATG